>JAFZDV010000018.1 GCA_017560955.1 Anaerotignum sp. | reverse complement strand
GTACCATTGGGCAGTTCTACTGTTACATTGGCAGTACCCTGGTCCATAGTCGCCATAAAGTCTGTACCTGCCAGAGGGATACAACCCAGAGACAGTACAAAGGCAACCACTACTGTAATAACTGTTTTCTTTCTGTGGCTCAGCGCCCATTTCAGCGCCAGTTCATATTTTCTTGCCAGCATATCGATGGCTACTTCCCAGCGATCCAGGAAAGCAAGGAATTTCACACTCTTCCAGTAAATTGTTTTTGTTTCTTTTTTCATCAGCAGCGCACATGCCATAGGCACGAAAGTCAGCGCTACGACTACGGATGCTACCAGAGCATATACGATAGTCAGGGACAGGTTGGACATCATGGCACCTGTTGTACCGCCTGCCATCATCAGAGGGATGAATACGGCTACCGTTGTCAGTGTGGATGCTGTGATGGCCATGGATACTTCCCTTGCACCATATTCGGCAGATTCCGCAGGGGTATAGCCTCTTTCGTAGTAGCCGTAGATACTATCCAGAACTACTACGGAGTTATCTACCAGCATACCGATACCGATGGCGACACCACCCATGGAGATCATGTTCATGTTGATGCCTGTCACATACATCATCGCAAAGGTTGCCATGATGGAAGTAGGGATGGAAACAGCGATGATACCCGCTGTTACCGCATTTTTCAGGAACAGGAACAGTACTACGAACGCAATGATCGCGGACAGGAAGGCTGTTTCTGTGATATTTGCCAGGGACATTTCGATATATTCCGCTGTGTCAGTCAGCATGAAGATCTCCAGTTCGGGATAATCTTCCTGCAGTTCTTCGATTTCCGCCTTCAGGGCATTGGAAACCTTAACCAGGTTGGCTGTGGACTGTTTGTCAACGGAGATCATGATACCTCTGTCACCGTTGATGTAGGAGAAACCTTTTCTGTCTGCTTCCACTTCTTCTACACGGGCAACGTCACTCAGATGAACAACGGCACCTGTTGCTGTGGGGATGGGAAGATTCTGGATTTCCTGCAGTGTTCTGAATTCACCCACTGTACGGATGGAAACAGAAGTGTTGCCCTGAGAAAGGGAACCGGAAGGCAGGTTCATGTTTTCTGCCGCCAGCATACTGGAAATTGTGTTTGTGTTCAGGCCATAACCAGCCAGTTTTGCAGGGTCGATGGTTACACGGATTTCACGAGTGATACCACCGTTCAGGTCAACGGAAGCAACACCTTCGATTCGTTCCAGTCTGCTCACTACATTATCTTCCAGCATTTCGTGCAGGGAGTTCAGGTCCAGATTTTCCGCTCTTACACCCAGAGAGATGGGCTGTGCGTTGATATCCATTTTAACTACCATGGGCTCCTGGGCACCATCGGGCAGTGTTCTTTCGATCTGGTCCAGTTTATCTCGCATATCTACAGCAGCCATGTCGATGTCTGTACCATCAACGAACTGCAGCAGTACCATGGACATGTTTTCCGCGGAATAGGAAGTGATGGTTTCTACGTTTGCGATAGAACCCATACCTTCTTCCATGGGTTTGGAGATCAGTGTTTCAATTTCTTCGGGGGACGCACCTACATAAGTTGTGGCAACAACGGCAATAGGCAGGTCCATATCAGGCATCATGGCCTGGTCCAGATTGGTATAGGACAGGATACCTGCAATGAACACCATCAGCGTTACCATGATGGTGGTCACGGGTTTTTTGATACAAAGTCTGGAGAACATTCAATTATTCCCCCTTTTCTTCTTTTTTGTCTGCTTTATCTTTTGTTTTTGCGTCAGCGTTTACCACAGTTACTTCTTCACCGTCGGAGATGTATGTCTGGCCTTTTGTGACAACATCGTCGCCTTTTTTCAGACCTTTTGTGATTTCAATAGTATCTTCTGCTTCAATGCCCAGTTCAACCATTACTTTTTTCGCTGTGCCGCCTTTTACAACATATACATATGTTTCATCTTCTTTTGTGATGACCGCGTTACGAGGCAGTACGATGGTATCTTCTGCTTTTTCTGCTGTGAAGTTTACTTCTGCCATCATACCTGCTTTGATGATGCCGTCAGCATTATCCAGTTCTACTTTTACTGTGTACATGCCTGTCTGACCTGCTGCAGGGGAAACTGTGGAAACAGTACCTTCCAGAGGCAGTTCGGAAACTGCTGTCATTGTTACATCAACTTTATCGCCGATGTTGATGGTATTCAGCACCTGTTCGGAAACGCCAACTTCAACTTTGATTGTGGACAGATCCATTACCACATAAGCAGGAGCCGCTGCGGAAGCAAAACCGCCAACTTCTACATTTCTCTGTGTAACCACACCTGTCAGAGGAGAAGTTACTGTGCAGTCAGAAATGGATTTTTTCAGTGTATCCAGCTGAACCTGTGTGCTTGCCAGCTGTGCTTCTGCCGCTTCATAACCATATTTGATCTGGTCAAATTCTGCTTTGGAGATGATTTCTTCATCAAAGAGCAGTTTGTTGTTTTCATATGTATTTTTTGCGTTATCACGTGCCAGTTTTGCTACATTATAACCGGCTTCTGCTGCACGCAGGCTATTGTTCAGGTCGATGGTATCTACTGTAAAGAGAACTGCACCCTGTCTTACTTCATCCCCTACATCAAAGTTGAAATCTGTTACTTTACCGGGAACTGTAGGCGCAACAGAAATTTCTTTGGCTGCTGCAGCCTTGCCTGTGTAAGCGAACTGGCTGGCAATTTCACCTTTGCCTACTGTCATGATTTCTACAGAACGGGCTGTTTTTTCTTCCTCTGCTGCTTCTTTGCCGCAGCCTGTGCCCAGCGCCATGCACATCGCCAGAGCGATCAGTAATTTCTTTTTCATTCTTTCCATCCTCCTGTATTGAATAATTCCTGTAATTCTTTTACTTTTGTATAAAAAAGAGCACGTTTTTCTTCATCCATATCATCGAAAACCACCGATGCACTTTCTACCATGGTTTCTCTGATATCTGTTACAGCGTTTCTGCCTTTTTCTGTCAGGCTGACATATACTTTTCTGCCGTCATCATCGCCCTTAGCCGCCTTTTTCTGTACAAAACCGCCGTTTTCCAGCTTGGAGATCATCAGGGAAAGGCTTCCCTTACTGATAAACATTTCCGCCGCCATGGCAGAAACCGTATCCAGTTCGGGGTTGGCATACATAAAGCCCAATACCTCGATCTGATGGCTGGTCAGATTCAGTTCCTCCAGTTTTTTCAAAAGGACTGTTTTTGTCGTATATTTTTTGTTCCAGTGGGCAATATCCGTCGCCAGATCCAGCATAGTCAGAACAACCTCTCTGCCTGTTGCAGTCTGCATTCCGGCACTCCTTTCTTCCAAAAAACAGGTATAGATTCATCATAATAACATAATACGAATTGATTTTATATTAAAACTAAATACAAGTCAATTATTTTTACATTAAAACTATTTTAAAATGCTGGATTTTTGGAAAAGATTATGTTAAGATGTTCTGCACTGCTCAAAATCGAGCATAAAACATTATCATATCTATAACAGGAGGCGAATTCTTATGGATTTTCGCGTCATGAGTGACAGTTCCTGCGACATTTCTCAGGAACAGGAAAAGGCCTATGGCATCAACCTTATTTCTTATTATGTATCCTTCGATGGTGTAAATTACAAAAAAGACCGCGCGGAAATTTCTGCGGAAGATTTCTACAGAGAAATGGCAGAAAAACCCGGTGTTTATCCCAAAACTTCCATGCCTACACAGGTGGATTTTTATGAAGCATTCCTGCCCTGCGCCAAAAAAGGCGAAAAGGTCATCTATCTGAACCTGACTTCCAAATTCAGCAGCTCTTTCCAGAGTGCAAGACTGGCGGCAGATGCTCTGATGGAAGATTATCCCGACTGCAAAATCGCTGTCATCGACAGTTTTTCCGCTACTGTACAGGAAGGTCTGCTGGTAACAGAGGCAGCCAGAATGGCACAGGACGGCATCTCCTTTGAAGACGCCGTAGAAAAACTGGAAGAACTGAAAAAGACTTCCCGTATCTTCTTTACAACAGGCGACCTGAGCTATCTGCAGAAAGGCGGCCGTATCGGTAAAGTGCTGACACAGGCAGCAAGCATGCTGAAGATCAAACCCATCATCCATCTGTATGAAGGAGAACTGCAGGCAGCAGGCATTGCCCGTGCCAGAAAGAAATCCATCGCTAAGTTCGTGGAGGACGCAAAGGCTTTCTTTGCAGATAAAAACATCAACGATTACCGCATCTGCACAGGTAAAGGCCATGATCAGGAAGAATATGATGCCTTCCATAAAGATGTGGAAGCAGAAATGAAAGCTCTTGGCTTTACAGGTGAAGTAGAATCCTATCAGATCGGCTGTACCATTGGTGTACATACAGGCCCTACCCCTATCGGCATTGCCTGTATCAGAAAATATGATGCCTGAGTAAAAAAATATCCCTGAAAATTTGAAAACATCCCCGCAGTTTGTGCGGTGGGATGTTTTTTTGCTTTTACGGAGTATCAAAAACCAGATAATAACGGAAAAAATACGAAATAAAACGGTATCCCTTTCTTTCATATCCTTTTTGGAAAACGATGTGGCCGGATCATTCTTCTTTCCCTATTAAAAAAGTAGACAAATACTGGGCATTATCTTGTATGCATATAAAAACTATGATATAATTGTACGAGGTTTTATATTCATTTGATACGAAGGGATGATCCGTTATGAGAAAGAAATTTTTAGCAGTACTTATGTTGCTGACGATGATACTGACAGGCTGCGGCGGCGATGACTACGCAACTGTTTTCACAGAAGTGAACACTGTGGAAGGTGTAACACTGACTCTGATCGAAGATACATTAAGACCTTCCAAAGGTACATTCATCATTGCAAACAATTCCGATAAAGATGTAGAATTTGACCCCATTGAATTCCATCTGGAAAAGAAAAACAGAGATGGCGTATGGGAAGAAAATATCGGTACAAGAGTTTCTGACTGGAAACGCGAAACGACAGAAACCATCCCTGCAGGCACTTCCATCGAAAAGAAAGTTGACTGGAAAGGCCTGTGCGGCACAATTACAGGCGGCGAATACCGCGTGATCCTGATTGTGAATGAACAGCCCATCGCATGTGAAATCAGCAAATAAATCTGAAAACACAAAAGACTACAGAAAAATAACTCTGTAGTCTTTTTTATTTTCTTCTGTTCTTTTCATGATATAATAATAGGAAAGAAAATTTCCGAAATATGGGAACAACTTTATCTTTTGTTCGTCAAAAAATACAAAAGGAACTTCAGAAGCAGAAGGGAGAAATGGATATGAAGAAATGGAAAAAAATCGCCGCCGTTCTGGCAGCAGCAATGGTACTTTCTCTGGGTATGTCTTCTATGGCTTATGCAGCAGCAGGGGAGATCAATGTAAACGGTATGGGTGTCGTTATGGCTGACCCCGATACAGCAAAAATCAGCCTGACTGTGGAAACCATGGGTAAAACTTCCGAAGCAGCCCAGAAAGAAAATAATCTGATCCTGCAGAAGGTGACAAAGGCCATGCAGAATATGGGCGTAACCAAAGAAAACATCGTAACAACTTATACTTCCGTATATCCCCAGTACAATTATAATGATGAAACAGGCAAACGCGTAATTACAGGTTATCAGTCCTATACTGACCTGCAGGTGACAACAAAAGATATCGACAATGCAGGAAAATATATCGATGCTGCCCTGAAAGCAGGGGCAACAGGCACCAACGGCGTTGATTTTTCTGTGGCTGACCAGAGCCAGTATTACGGTCAGGCATTGCAGATCGCTGTGAAAAATGCAGGGAAATCCGCTCAGTCCATCGCCGATGCCTATGGCAGACAGCTGGGTGAAGTGGTAAGTGTCACAGAAAACTCCAGAAATGCTTATTATACAGAAAGTGTCAGCATGAATAAAATGATGGCAACAGAAGATTCTGCTGCAGCAGGCGGCACTACCATCAGCTATGGCAAGATCCAGATCACTGCAAACATCTCTGTTACATACAATTTTTAAGACCTTGGGGACTCCGTCCCCAACACCCCTGCGAGGGGGTCATCCCCTCGACCCGATACCACAAAACCATTACATGGTTTTGTAAATAAAATAAAAAGGATACCTTTTGGTATCCTTTATTTTTTCGTAATAATACAACAGCATTATTTCTCGTAGGGTCTTGTTTTTCTGCAGCCTTCGCCGTATTCTTCCAGGGATTTGATACAGTCATTTTCATCCCATTCTACGATATATACACCGTCCATCCAGCGTTCTGTGCCGCTCTTTGTCAGGGCTTCCATTTTGAATCTGACTACTGTTTTATTGTCATCCATATGCAGGAAATCTTTCGCATAGAAAGCTTCCATTACATTATTTTTATGCCAGTCTTCAAACCATGCTTTGATCTCATCTTTACCAAAGTACTGATAACCCCAGCATTCTGTATATTCTACATCATCGGAAAAAATAGCAGCCATGGGAGCAAGATCTTCCCCAACCCACATTTCAAACCAGATTTTGATTTTTTCTTCTCTCTGACGCAACATATTACGCACCCCCTAGATTTGTACTCCTTTTATGCACATTTGTGCTTGGTAGATTCATTTTACCATAAAAAACCTTATCCGACAAGGAAATAAAAATAGGTCTTTTTACTGCTCGATAAATTGGAGTTTGTTTATCATAAGAAAATTTCTGTAAGTGCTTTTATCAACACCTTATTTTCACTGTGTTTGCGAATCGCTATACGAAAATACTCTGAAGACAAACCATAAAATTGCGAACAATCCCTTACTTTTATACCTTTATCCAAAAGTTTTGCCAAAATATTTTCTGTGCCAGATTTCAGCAACAGAAAATTCCCCTGCGAAGGATATACTTTC
>JAFZDV010000223.1 GCA_017560955.1 Anaerotignum sp. | reverse complement strand
GAAATGGAAAGCTGGGAATCTATTTCTGTAGAAGAACATGTGCAGAAATATGTGGATGAGGGCATGAGCGAAAAGGATGCTATGAAACAGGCGGCCAAAGACCGCGGTGTGTCCAAGAGGGACATTTACCAAGTTCTCAAGAAATAAATTTGAAAGGAGAGATGACAGTTGGACAGAATTCTAGAAAACCTTCCCATGCTGACATGGCAGCATTACCTGTTTGCAGCCAGTGTGGCCTATGTCATCACTTATATATACCGTGTGTTTTCCAGAATGGCTGAAAAACATAAGGAAATTAAGAAAAACGGCGAAAAAACCATGGTCATCAAAACATTTGACCGACAGGCGGTGGATCGCTGTAAAGAACTGTTCCCCATTGATGTACTGGCTTTCAAAGGCAGAGAATTCAAAAGGGGCACACAGATCAAAGTGACGACCATTCAGAATAATACCATCATCGGTGAATTCATCGGACTGAGTTATGCAAATCTGGTCTGTATCAAAACAGGAAACCAGATCATTGCCCATCAGCTGGAAAAAATCGAAGAAGTGACAATTGCAGAATAAATGTAACATACACCCGTCAGAAATGGCGGGTGTTTCTTTGTATGAAACAAAAAATGATGTAAAAAATTTCCAGAAAATCCCAGAAAGCTTGAGTTTATGCGATTTTAACGGCATTTTAACGGGTCAAAATATTGCAAAAAATGGGTTCGTGAATATAATAAAATGAGTACAAACCGAGTGGTCTGTTAGGAAATTGTTAAGACGGACCCGATTCGTTGATTTGATAAATAAAGTCAGAAAGGGGGAACCCATTTGAAAACGGAATATGAAATTCTGGAGATGGCATTTGCCATGTTTTTGGAAAAGGGTTTTTCCGAAGTGTCCACCAATGAACTGATCCGCGAAGCAGGACTGACCAAAGGTGGTTTTTATTATGTATTCAAAAGCCGCGAAGACCTGGATCTGCGTGTGGTGGAAAGATATATCCATCCCTTCTTTGCTCTGCCTGTGGAACTGATGCAGCAGGCATGGGAAGGAAAAAGACAGGATGCGCCTACGGGCGAACTGCTCTGGAACGGATTCTTCCAGCCCCAGCGATTTGTAAGTTATCAGGAAAAGATCGGGAAGGAGATCGCTTTCCGCAATTTTTACTTCCTGCTGTATGAAAGCATGAAAAAATTCCCTGAAGTAAATGGATACTATAAGGAACTGAATCATAAAAAAGGTGAAATGCTTCGCCGTATTCTGGAAAGAGGCCAGATGCGCGGAGAAATTATGAAAGATATTGATCTGGAAAACTACGTTACGATGATCCTGGCAATGCAGGATGGCATTCTGGCGCTGAAAGTGCTGGATGACGGCATCGATGACGAGGAAAAATATAAAAATATCCAAAAACAGATGTGGAGAGATATTTCCACAGAAAATATGGAAAAAAACAGAGATGGAGGTGTGACAAGTGCAGTATCGTAAATATGACAATACATACAGAATGGGTATTGACATCGGCTCTACAACCGTAAAAGTCGTTCTGGCCGATGAAAAAAATGAAATTGCATTTGCAAGATACAGAAGACACTTTTCTGAAATCAAGAAAACAGTAAAAGATATTCTGAAAGAAGCGAAGGAAGAAATCGGCCAGGCCTTTTTCTCCGCAATGATCACAGGTTCCGGCGGCGTTGCTCTGGCAAAAGCCATCGGCGTGGAATTCATTCAGGAAGTAGTTGCAACAGCAAACGCCATCGAAGCATCTGCTCCTCAGACAGATGTAGCCATCGAACTGGGCGGCGAAGATGCAAAGATCATCTACTTCGAAGGCGGCAACGTAGAACAGAGAATGAACGGTGTCTGTGCCGGCGGTACAGGTTCCTTCATCGACCAGATGGCATCCCTGCTGCAGACAGATGCAACAGGTCTGAATGAACTGGCGAAAAAATATGAAGTGATCTATCCTATCGCTTCCCGTTGCGGCGTATTTGCAAAAACTGACATCCAGCCCCTGATCAACGAAGGTGCGAAAAAGGAAGACCTGGCAGCATCCATCTTCCAGGCGGTTGTCAATCAGACCATCGCTGGTCTGGCTTGTGGTAAGCCTATCCGTGGCCATGTGGCATTCCTGGGCGGCCCTCTGCACTTCCTGTCCGAACTGCGCGGCCGTTTCATCGAAACACTGAAACTGACAGACGAAACAACTATCATCCCCGAAAATTCCCACCTGTTTGCCGCATACGGCACAGCTGTTTCCAATAAAGGCGAAGCAGAACTGGATTTTGACAGCCTGCTGGAAAGACTGGAAAACGGTGTGGAACTGACTGCAGAGGTAACAAGAATGGACCCTCTGTTCAAGGATGAAGAAGCATATGAAGTATTCAAAAACCGTCATGACAAAAATAAAGTTGTACGTGTTCCTCTGACAAACTATCATGGCGATGCTTTCCTGGGTATCGACGCAGGTTCCACTACAACAAAAGTGGCACTGGTTTCCGATAAAGGCGAACTGCTGTATTCTTTCTATGCAGGCAACGAAGGCAGCCCTCTGAATGTTGTTATGAAGAGCCTGAATGAAATGTACGACATGATGCCCGAAGACGTAGTCATCCGTAACTCCTGCGTAACAGGCTACGGCGAAGGTCTTATCAAAGAAGCACTGATGATCGATCTGGGCTATATCGAAACAGTTGCCCATTACAAAGCGGCACAGTTCTTCAAACCCGATGTTGACTTCATTCTGGACATCGGCGGTCAGGATATGAAATGTATCCGCATCAAGGATAATGTCATCGACAGCGTACTGCTGAACGAAGCATGTTCCTCCGGCTGCGGTTCCTTTATTGAAACTTTCGCAAAATCCCTGAACTATACTGTACAGGATTTCGCAAAAGTGGCACTGTTTGCAAAGAACCCCATCGATCTGGGCTCCAGATGTACTGTTTTCATGAACTCCCGTGTAAAACAGGCCCAGAAGGAAGGTGCGGAAGTCGGCGATATTTCCGCCGGTCTGGCATATTCCGTTATCAAAAACGCACTGCTGAAGGTTATCAAAATTTCCGATCCCAAAGCAATGGGTAAATCCATGGTTGTACAGGGCGGTACTTTCTATAACGATGCAGTACTGAAAAGTTTTGAACTGATTTCCGGCAGAGAAGCTGTAAGACCCGATATCGCTGGTATCATGGGTGCTTTCGGCGCAGGTCTGATCGCGAAAGACAAATATACAGAAGGTTACCAGACAACACTGGTAACAAGAGATGACATGAACGCGCTGGAAGTGAACTCCACTATGGCAAGATGTCAGGGCTGTACAAACCATTGCCTGCTGACAATCAACCACTTCAGCGGCGGCAGAAGATTCATCACAGGTAACAGATGTGAAAGAGGTCTGGGTAAAGATAAGATCGAAGATCCCGCACCTAACCTGTATGAATACAAACGCTACAGACTGTTCGATTACTATGAACCCCTGACAGCTGAACAGGCAACAAGAGGCGAGATCGGTATCCCCCGTGCCCTGAATATGTATGAAGATTATCCTTTCTGGCATACATTCTTCACAAAACTGGGTTACAAAGTGGTGCTGTCCCCTAACTCCAGTAAAATGATCTTCGAAATGGGCATGGAATCCATCCCTTCCGAATCCGTTTGCTACCCTGCTAAACTGGTACATGGTCATGTAAAATGGCTCATCGAACAGGGCGTAAAAACAATTTTCTACCCCGGTATCGTTTACGAAAGACGCGACAGCGCAGCGGCAGATAACAACTATAACTGCCCTATTGTTGCATCTTATAACGAAAATATCAAAAACAACGTGGAAGATCTGAAGGAAAGAGATATCAGATTCATGAATCCCTTCCTGTCCTTCGATAATCTGCAGACTGTTGTAAAACGACTGACAGAAGAATTCGTTCCCGAAGGCTGCACAGCAGCAGAAGTAAAAGATGCGGCAGAAGCGGCATGGAACGAATGTGATAACTTCCGCAGTGATATGCATAAAAAGGGTGAAGAAACCCTGAAATATATCCGTGAAAAAGGTATGACAGGTATCGTTCTGGCAGGCAGACCTTACCATGCAGACCCTGAAATCAACCACGGTATCCCCGAACTGATCGCAGGTTTCCATATCGCTGTTCTGACAGAAGACAGCGTGGCTCATATGGGCAATGTGGAAAGACCCACTATCGTTCGTGACCAGTGGACTTACCACTCCAGACTGTATGAAGCTGCAGCATTTGTAAAGAAACAGACAGACATCGAATTTGTTCAGCTGAACTCCTTCGGCTGTGGTCTGGATGCTGTGACAACAGATGAAGTAAAATCTATCCTGAATGCGGCTGGCAAAATCTATACAGCCCTGAAGATCGACGAAGTAAACAATCTGGGTGCAGCCCGTATCCGTGTACGTTCCCTGATCGCTGCTATTGAAGACAGAAAAGAAAAGAACGTACAGATCAGAAAAGGCGATGCATCCCTGAAACGTGTTCTCTTCACAAAAGAAATGAAGAAGAACTATACAATCATCTGTCCTCAGATGTCCCCCATCCATTTCGAACTGCTGGAACCTGCTTTCCGTAAAGAAGGTTACAACATTGAAATTATGGAAGCGATGGACAAAAATGCCATCGAAACAGGTCTGAAATATGTAAACAACGACGCATGCTATCCTGCACTGATCTCCATCGGTCAGCTGCTGAACGCACTGCTGAGTGGTAAATATGACCTGAACAGAACAGCACTGCTGATTTCTCAGACAGGCGGTGGTTGCCGTGCCACAAATTACATCGCTTTCATCCGTAAAGCACTGGAAAATCTGGGCATGCCTGATATCCCTGTTATTTCCATTAACCCTGCAGGTCTGGAAAAGAACCCCGGCTTCAAGATCACACCCAAACTGCTGCATAGCGTACTG
>JAFZDV010000222.1 GCA_017560955.1 Anaerotignum sp. | reverse complement strand
TTTGATGATTGCTTTTCGTACAGGCTTGGTCAATACGAATGTGATGACTGCCGCTACCAGTTTGCCCAGTACGATTTTGCCTTTTACGCGAACTTCGATATCCTCTGCTGTCGCTTTGGTGAATTCACCCTTCACCTGAATGTCATTGCCGAACTTCGCAGTCAGGATACCTGCCAGCGCCAGCACATAACCTGTTGTGGTGGGGTCCCCCGTGCCAATGGTGCCTTTCAGGAAGAAGTCCCCGGGCAGGATGCCTTTCATCAGCTTCTTCAGCATTTTACCCAATGCCTTGAAAATACCTTTTTTATCCTCAATGCTCCAGATCTCCTTCACGATAGGAGGGATCTTTTTCTTTTCTTCTTTTTCCTCTCCTGTGAAGAACTCTTCTTCCTCATCCAGCAGAATGATTTCCGTATCTTCCGTAGGAGGTTTTTCTTCTATTTCAGAAAGCTGCACACGGCGGACAGTTTTAGGCTGTTTCTGTTCCATCCGCTGGGGCTGCACCTTCGCTTTTTCCGCAGGTTTCTCTTCGGCTTTTGGAGGCTCCTGCTTCGGCGCCTCTTTCTTTTCCGCCGTCTGCAGGTCTGGTTTCACCGTTTCTTTTTTCGGCGTTTTTTTCTTTTTGGGTTTCTTCTTTTTCTCAGGCTTTTCTTCGCCGCCCATCAGGGTGAACCAAAGCACCTTAACCTTCAGTTTCAGTTGTTCCTGAGGGGTATAACTGCCGTCTGCCTTTACTGCACCAAAAAGCCAGGACACGCCAAAAGTACCGCCGATCTCCTCCTTTTTCTCCCCTGCCAGTTGATACCTGATGGGTGAAAGCATCACCACAAGCACGATCAGCAGAATGAGAACCAGAAGGGCCAGCAGTATGATGCCCAACCATTTTAAAATTCCCAGTAAGATCAGTAAAGCCTTCATGTTACATTCCTCTGTTTCTTCGCCCTTTTCTTCAGTCCTGCCGCCATCAGCCACACAAGGAGGCAGACACCCAGGAACAGGACCGCGATCATAAACGCCGTATCCCGAAAGAATCCTTCGGGCACGATATTGATGAGCAGATCCGTTTTCGGATTCAGCAGCCAGTCATCATTATCAAAGAAGATATGATGAAAAACTGTAAAATACTTTGTAAAATCTGTAGAGATCAGTGCCGCCAGAGCGAGCATGCCGCCAATAAACAGCCCGATGCCCCATTGCAGCATACGACACAGCACCAGCCCCTCTTCTTTCAGCAGGAGATATGCTCCGCACAGAAGCGCCAGAAGGGCAGCCCCTTCTCTCAGTTTGATTGCTCCAAGAAAAAGATTCTGCACATCGACCATGTGGCGTTTTTCCTTTTCGTTGAAAAACTCCCGTTCTTCCCCGTTCACCACAGTTTCGATGACCAGATCTTCTCTGTCCCCTTTCAGGTATGCCATCATTTCATCCGTCACTTCCAGCAGGTCGTCCATCTGCATTTTCACCTGCTTCGTCACCCGATATTTACGATATTCTTTTTCAAAATGATCGGGCTTCAGATAAACCACCGCTTCCACGGAAGAGATCAGGATCACAAAAGTCAGACAAAAAGCGGCAACAAGCCCCATTCCATGATAGAAAGTTCTCATTTTTCTTCCCCTTACAGTATCAGTTCTTTCGGGTCAGCAGGATTTCTGCCGTTTTTCACCGCGTCTTCTGTCATAAATGCCAGAAGGTCATAAGCCTCTCTTCTGCCCATGGCAACCCCTGCGATGAGCGCAGGACGGTTTTTATATCGTTCATGGAACAGGTCACGGGAGGTCATGATCTCCAGTCGGTTTCTGTCTTCAAAAAGGACGATGCAGTATAAATGCAGCACAGGAATGCTGCGGCGCAGGCTGTATACCACTGTTTCCAGATCTTTCACGTTTCCTGCTACGAATAAATTGTCGATGAGTTTCACACTGCTCCCTCCTTTCCAAAAGATACCTATAGATAGTAAAAGTATATCATAAAATCAAAACATATCATACCTTATTAAAAAAATATTTCATGCAATTTACAGCCTTGCCAGAGCCTGTTCCAGTTCATTCAGATGGTCAATGGGATACATCCTGAGAAGCTCCTTATACTGGGATGCACTGAGGTCAGGGGTTTCCGTATAAATAGCAATTTTTCCATTCAGATCTGTCTGGGCAAATTTCAGTTTCAGTTTGATAAAGTCATCTTTCTGCATAAATCCTCTCTCCATTTCCTTTTTTCTTAGTATGGCAAAAAAAGGCATGACCATACGTCATGCCCCTTTGCTTATTTGCCGTTTTTATTGTCGTCACCCATATTTTTCACATCATTCTTTACATTATCCCACGCATTGCGAATATCCTGCCCTAAAGTATTTTCACCATTGTCTGTCCGCATGCCGTAAGTGTTTCTGTTGGTATTGCCGATGTCATTGCCCCAGTCAGGGCCGCCGGAATACATGCCGTTGGCATCAGGCAGCACATCATTGGTCACAGAGCCGTTGCCCTGCATTTCGTTATACCAGTTTCTCGCTTTCGCCTCATCTACACGGCCGTCTGTCCCACAGCCGCTCATTAACACCATCGCCAGCACCACAGAAACCAGAAAACCTGTTTTTCCGAATACCATAAGATCCCTCCTTTTTTTCTTTTGCAATATGGATTGCCGTCATAGTTTTCTCTTATCTGCAGGAAAGAAACCTGTTTTTCACTGGAA
>JAFZDV010000221.1 GCA_017560955.1 Anaerotignum sp. | reverse complement strand
GCAGCCGCGTATGTAAAGGCGAAGGCTACATCGAACTGCTGGGCTGCGGTATGGTTCACCCCAAAGTTCTGAAAATGAGCGGCATCGACCCCGAAGAATACAGCGGTTTCGCTTTCGGTATGGGTCTGGAACGAGTAGCAATGCAGAGATATGGTATCACTGACCTGCGTCTGCTGTTCGAAAACGACGTGAAATTCCTGAAACAGTTTTAATAATTAAGAAAATTATCCAAATTTATATAAAATAATAGATTTCCCTTGTGGGAGATTGAGGCACGCACCGCCGAGCAGATGCGGCGGTTGCCCTGAAAGGGCGAGGTTTGCGAAGCAAATCCTGCTTGAATAGGGAGCCCTCAATAAAGAGAGGAGAGTTATTTTCATGGACGTACCTATGTCTTGGATGAAAGAATATGCACCTGTAACAGCAGATATCAAAGATTTCGTTGAAGATATCACACTGACAGGTTCCAAAGTAGAAGGCTATGTAACAGTAGCTGGTGAAATCAAAAATGTAGTAACAGGTCTGATCAAGGAAATCGAAAGACACCCTGATGCAGATAAACTGGTGATCTGCAAAATCGATGCAGGTCAGGGCAGAGACCTGACAATCGTAACAGGCGCACCCAATGTAAAAGTTGGCGACTATGTGCCCGTTGCTCTGGATAACTCCGTGATCGCAGGCGGTAAAGAAATCAAAACAGGCGAACTGCGCGGCGTTGTTTCCGAAGGTATGCTGTGTTCCGTAGAAGAACTGGGCTGTGATGCTCACGACTTCCCCGAAGCACCTGAATATGGTATCTATATCTTCCCCGAACCCGTTGAACTGGGCAAAGATATCGTAGAAGTTCTGGATCTGAAAGATGAAGTAGTAGAATACGAAATCACATCCAACAGACCCGACTGCTTCTCCATTCTAGGTATTGCAAGAGAAGCGGCTGCAACATATGACATTCCCTTCAACTACCCTGAAATCACAGTGAAAGAAGAAGCAGAAGGCAAAGCAGAAGACTTCGTTAAAGTTACAATCGAAAATTCCGAACTGTGCCCCAGATACGTGGCAAGAGTTGTGAAAAATGTAAAAATCGGTCCTTCTCCCAGATGGATGAGAAAAAGACTGCGTATGGCAGGCGTTAGACCTATTAACAACATCGTTGACATTACAAACTATGTAATGCTGGAAATGGGTCAGCCCATGCACGCATTCTCCATCGAAACAATCAAAGACAGCCACATCATCGTTAGAAACGCAAAAGAAGGCGAAACAATCACAACACTGGACGGCGTTGAAAGAAATCTGGATCCTTCCATGCTGGTGATCGCTGACCCTGAAAAAGCAGTTGCGATCGCAGGTGTAATGGGCGGTGAAAACTCCATGATCGTAGAAGGTTCTCAGGCAGTTCTGTTCGAATCTGCAAACTTCGACGGTCCTAACGTTCGTATTACAGCGAAAAAAGTTGGTCTGCGTACAGACGCATCCAGCAAATTCGAAAAAGGTCTGGATCCCAACCTGGCTCTGGAAGCAGTAAACCGTGCAGTACAGCTGGTTGAACTGCTGGGCGCTGGTGATGTAGTTCCCGGCGTAGTAGATGAATACCCCAACAAGAGAGATACATGGGAACTGTCCTATGATCCCGCTTGGATCAACAAATTCCTGGGCATCAATATTTCTGAAGAAGAAATGCAGAAAATCTTCGAAAAGATCGAACTGAAAGTAGATCCCGTAAACCATGTGGTAACAGTGCCTACATTCCGTCCTGACCTGGAAGCACAGGCTGACCTGGCAGAAGAAATCGCTCGTTTCTACGGCTATGGCAAAATCGAAGCAACTCTGGCTTCCGGTACACCTACAGTAGGTAAGAAAACATATGAACAGAACATTGCTGCACTGGTAAAAGATACAGTGATTGCAAATGGTCTGTGTGAAGCAATGACATACAGCTTCGAAAGCCCTAAAGTATTCGATAAACTGCTGATCCCTGCAGAAAGCGAACTGAGAAATGCAATCGTGATCTCCAACCCTCTGGGTGAAGATTTCTCCATCATGAGAACAGTATCCATCAACGGTATCCTGAACTCTCTGGCAACAAACTACAACAGAAGAAATGAATCTGCAGGTCTGTTCGAACTGGCTAAAGTTTATATCCCCGAATCTCTGCCTCTGGTAGAACTGCCTCACGAAATCCCTACACTGACAATGGGTATGTACGGCAACATGGATTTCTATGATATGAAAGGTATCGTAGAACACCTGATGAACGTACTGGGCATGACAGCAGTTGCTGAATACCTGCCTGAAAAAGAACTGTCCTGGATGCATCCCGGCAGAACAGCTTCCGTTGTTGTAAATGGCGACAAAGTAGGTTACCTGGGTGAACTGCACCCTGCAGTAGCGAAAAACTACGGCATCGGCACAAGAGCATATCTGGCAGTAATGGATATGGAAAAACTGACACAGTATGCAAACAGAAGCGTAGTTTACAAAGCTCTGCCTAAATTCCCTGCAATCACAAGAGATATCGCTATGCTGGTAAAAGAAGATGTAACAGTAAAAGAAATCGCTGACATCATCAAAGCAAACGGCGGCGCATATCTGGAAGAAGTAAAACTGTTCGACGTTTACCAGGGTGCACAGATCGAAGCAGGCTACAAATCTGTGGCTTACTCCATCGCATTCAGAAGTGCAGATAAAACTCTGTCTGATGCTGACATCGCAGACGCAATGGATGCAATGCTGAAAGAACTGGCAGAAAAACTGGGCGCACAGCTGAGAGACAAATAATAATAAATGACGAAAAGGGGAGGAAACTCCTCATAGAAAAAGACCCTTCATTGTATATGAAATACGATGAGGGGTCTTTTGTTGCGTAAAAAAATACCCCGATGAACTCGGGGTAAGAAATTTTCTGATTATACAAACTCGTATTTTTTCATCATGCAGATCGCAATGGGAGTAGGGCCGATGTGAGAACCGATTGTGATACCTACAGTCCATACATCTTCATATACATCGTAACCTTCTGCACGCAGTTCATTAGCCATTTCTACTGCAGTTGAGTGGCGTTCTTTTTCACCACGTACGAAAAGTACTCTGTACTGGTCTTTGTCAGCACCCATTTTTTCTTTGGACAGATCCATAATTGTTTTCAGAGCTTTTTTGGAGCCTCTGACTTTTGTTTCAGCCTGAAGTTCGCCGTCTTTCATGGAGATG
>JAFZDV010000220.1 GCA_017560955.1 Anaerotignum sp. | reverse complement strand
TTCTACAGCGCCAATGGGGTTCCAGATATCAAAGCGAGGTTTGATGATATATTCCAGTGTTTTTTTCGTATCCTCATTGGACATATCGGAAAAATAAAACTGCTGATTTGTGATGATCACATCGTTTTCCGCAATTTCAGCCAGAGAAATGGTTTCTTTTCCGGTCAGAGGATGAGAAGGAGCCGCTGCAAAAGCAAAGCGTGTTTCCTTCAGGATAGTTTTTGTGAAATGCTTGGTGCTGCGCTTATCGTGGGTCACGATGGCTAGATCAACTTCATTCTGAGAAAGCTGGCGTTCTGCATCAAAAACATTATCTGCTGTTTTTACGATGATATCCACTTTAGGGTGGCGTGTATGGAATTCCCGCAGAATGGAAGGCAGAACAGCGGTGATCAGGGAATCCAGTGCAGCGATGCGCAGAGTGCCGTGCATTTCCTGTTCTTCTCCGCCGATCGCGGCAATACGCTGGGAAAGTTCTACCATCTGCAGAGCGTGGATCTCCAGTTCTCTGCCTTTTTCTGTCACATAAACTTTTTTGCCGATACGGTCAAAAAGCTGAACCTGTAACTCTTCTTCTAACTGCTGGATCTGTACTGTAACAGTAGACTGGGAATAGCGCAGCTGTTCTGCAGCTTTAGAAAAACTGCCGGTTTCAACGATCTTCAAAAATGTGATTAAATTGCGCAACTCCATTTTACTGCCTCCTGTTAGATTTTTAACAACTACGTTCCCATATTAGCACAACAGGCGTTTTTTGTAAATTTCAATATACCAAACATAGATATTAAAAAAATCGATTTTAAGACAAAAAAAGACCCGCATCCGAAAGGAGCGGGTCTATTGTTTTTACAGCAGAGTTACGCCTGCAGCGTTGCAAACTTCGAAAGTTTCATCATCCCAGATGGAGGACTGTACTTCGCCAATATGTGCTTTGCCCAGCAGCAGCATGCACAGTCTGGACTGGCCGATACCGCCGCCGATGGTGCAGGGCAGTTTGCCTTCCAGCAGCATTTTGTGGTATTCCAGTTCTCTGCGGTCATCGCAGCCTGCTTTTCTCAGCTGCTGATCCAGTGTGAAAGGATCCACGCGGATACCCATGGAAGACAACTCGATGGAGTTATCCATAACAGGGTTGTAGAACAGCAGGTCGCCGTTCAGCTGCCAGTCATCGTAGTCGGGAGATCTGCCGTCATGGGGTTTGCCGGAACGCAGTACATCGCCGATCTGCATGATGAATACTGTTTTGAATTCTTTACAGATAGCATGTTCTCTCTGTTTGGGTGTCAGGTCGGGGTATTTATCTTCCAGTTCCTGAGAAGTGATGAATTTTACTTCGCGGCACAGTTCTGTTGTGATGCGAGGGTATTTTTTCTTAACTACTTCCAGAGTATCACAGATAGCCAGAACGATGCCCTGTACTGTGAATTTCAGTTCCTGAATGTTTCTTTTTTCAGGAGTGATTACTCTTTCCCAGTCCCACTGGTCAACATAGATGGAATGCAGGTTATCCAGAGTTTCATCGCGACGGATCGCATTCATATTTGTAAACAGGCCTTTGCCGGGACGGAAATCATAACGATACAGTGCCATGCGTTTCCATTTTGCCAGAGAGTGAACAACTTCTGCGCATGTGCCTGTTGCAGGAATATCAAATGTTACGGGGCGTTCCACACCGCTCAGGTTATCGTTCAGACCAGTTGCAGGGTCAACGAACAGGGGAGCGGATACACGCTTCAGATTCAGAGTCTGACCCAGATGTTCTTCGAATGCGTGGTGGATCACACCGATGGCATTCTGTGTTTCATACAGTGTCAGCACAGACTGATATCCCGCGGGGACATATGTTTTGCTCATAAAAGCACCTCTTTCTCGATAAAATTTCATACCCTATAGGATAACACAGAAGATTTTTTTGTCAAGAGAAGGAATGATCAGAAAAAACGATCGTTATCATAAAAAGGAATATTCCTGAAAGTCCATCATACATTTTTTATTGTATGGATACGATTTTATGGGAACGGAGGCAGGAGCATGGAAAAATACGATATTTATCAGGACATTGCAGAACGGACAGGGGGCGACATCTATATTGGAGTGGTCGGGCCTGTAAGAACAGGGAAATCCACATTCATCAAGCGATTTATGGATCTGTTGGTTTTGCCGAATATTACCAATACTTACACCAGAGAACGGGCAAAGGACGAATTGCCCCAGTCTGCCAGCGGAAAGACTATTATGACTACAGAGCCGAAGTTTGTGCCAAATGAGGCGGTGGAAATTTCTCTGGGGGAGAATGCTGATGTAAGGGTGCGGATGATCGACTGCGTAGGGTATCTGGTGCCTGGGGCGGAGGGACACATGGATGGTGAACTGCCCCGTATGGTACATACCCCCTGGTCAGAACAGGCTATACCTTTTCGGGAAGCTGCAGAAATGGGGACGAAAAAAGTCATTGCAGACCATTCTACGATTGGTATCGTTGTGACGACAGACGGCAGTGTGACGGAACTGGCAAGGGAGAATTATACAGATGCGGAGGAACGGGTCGTTTCAGAACTGCAGGAAATGGGAAAACCGTTTATCATTCTGTTAAATACAGCTATGCCTTACAGTGAAATGACACAGACTCTGCAGAAGGAATTACAGGAGAAATATGGAGTTCCTGTTGTGGCGGTCAATGCGGCACAGTTGAAAGCAGAAGATATCAGAAAAATACTGGAAGAAGTGTTGTATCAGTTTCCGTTGAAAGAATTGCGGTTTTTCTTTCCTGCGTGGGTGGAAACACTGGAGCAG
>JAFZDV010000219.1 GCA_017560955.1 Anaerotignum sp. | reverse complement strand
GTTGAAGTTGCTGTGACGATGATTGTTGAAGCGAAACAGGACGATGTGGTTGATGAGGACGAAAAAGATGCGATCAAAGATGCTGCAGCATCTCAGAAAGAAAACCTGACATTCCTGAATATTGAAATCTTAAAAACAGTATCCACTAATGGCGGCGGTTCTACTGAAGGCATTACAGAAACAGAAAATCCTCTGTAAATCGTTATTCCTTATGATACGGAAGGCAGAAAAGACTTTAAAGTGTTCCGTTATAATGAAGAACTGGAAGATGGACATGTGCAGATTCTGACAACAGAAGCTAATGCGGATGGAGAATATATCGAAGTTGACGAGAATGGAATCACGGTTCATGCGAAGTTCTTCTCCACTTTTGCGATCGCTTACAGCGAAGACACTGGAAACAGGAATACAACCACTCGTGCTCAGCTGGTTACAACACTGTGGCGTCTGGAAGGCAAACCAATGGTAGAGAGTGCTGAAGGTTTTAATGATGTATATGAAAACGATTGGTATAATGATGCAGTTCGCTGGGCAACTGCAAACGGCATTGCAAACGGTTATGGCGAGGGCTATTTTGGTCCTTCTGATACAGTGACTCGTGAACAGACGGTCAGCATTCTGTGGCGTTATGCGCAGTATAAAGGAATTGATGTGAGTGTAGGAGCAGATACAAATATTCTGTCTTACGGCGATGCTTTTGATGTTTCCGGGTATGCTGTTCCTGCTATGCAGTGGGCTTGTGGCTCTGATCTGGTAAATGGCATGAAAGACCTGAACGGAACTATGATCCTGGATCCTCAGGGTTACACTACACGCGCACAGATGGATATAATGATGGCGCGTTTCTGTAAAGGTTTATAAATATATGCTGTCAATGAAAGCAATGTGATTGAAAATGGTGTTTGAGGGAAAAAGAAGTTTCAAGTCTGAAAAGAGGAAATGGTATGAAAAGAAGATATGAGATAGGCGTGATGTATCTTTTTCTGTGATTGCCAATAAACGCAGATTGAAAATAATCCTTTCTTCAAGCAAGATTTATGGAAAAGGTCAATACGTTTGTATTTGAACAGGCAAACCTGAGGATGAAAAAATTATGATTAAAAACAGAACAGCTCAATTAATATATCAAACAATTTACTGCACACTTGGCTTTGTAGGGTGTGTTGCATGCCTTGGTATTTTTGATAATATCAACGCAATTCGTTGGGATTTCTACGTACACTTCACGAATATCAGCAATTTCTTTTGTATCGGTGTTATGCTTGCTGCGCTGATCCAGACTGCGAAGAAGAAAGAAGACAGTTATGTTATGGTTGCACCTGTTCTGAAGTTTATTGGCATGCTTGGGATTCTGCTGACTTTCCTTGTGTTCAATATTTTGCTTGCAGGGGAAGCAGGGCGTGATCCGCAGGCAAACTGGCGAATCGGAAGCCTTATTTTCCATGGTGTTCTTCCCATTATGTATATAGCGGATTGGTTTTTGTTTTATGAGCGAAGAAAATGCAAGTGGTATTATCCTATCGTATCCATTGCGTTCCCGTTTGCTTATATCATGTTCCTACTTATCCAGGCAATCATTCTGAAGTTTGATTCTTCTATTCTGATTCCTACTACAACCACACCGCTGATCTACCCTTACTTCTTTATCAATCTTGATACACAAGGTGTTTCCGGTGTTCTTATGTGGATCGGCATTCTTTTTGCAGCATTTGTAGTAGTTGGTTTTTTATTCTTTTTTCTGGATAAGATTGGGAAGAAAAACGATTTTGAGTAAATATTAGATATGTATTATATGCACGGTTGTTCTAACGGTGCTGACTGTTTATACGTATCTTGATATAAAATACAATTATTTTTTTGAAAGGAACTATAGATGAACCTGAAATCAATTTTTAGCGAAAATGAAATTTTAACAATTTATGTAGAGGGGGCTATTGATTCTACCAATGCATCTGAAGCAGAAGTACAGATCATGGAATTATATCATGCACATACTGCAAAGGCTGTAGTGCTGGATGTTGAAGAACTGAAATATATTTCCTCTTCAGGTTTGCGTGTGCTACTGAAACTGCGTAAACTGGAGCAGAATCTGGAACTGGTCAATGCGTCTTCTGAAATTTATGAAATTCTTGAGATGACCGGTTTTACGGAACTGTTCCCCGTATCCAAAGCATACCGCAGAATCAATCTGGATGACTGCAAAGAGTTAGGTACAGGTGGTCATGGCAAAGTCCTTCGCCTGAATGGAGACACCATTGTCAAGCTGTATTATGCAGGTGATTCGCTTGAAGTGATCAAAAGGGAACAGAACTATGCAAAGAAAGCATTTGTTATGGGTATTCCTACAGCAATTCCTTTTGATATTGTAAAATGCGATGATATGTATGGCCTGGTGTTTGAACTGGTGGATGCAGATATTATTTCAAACTATCTGAATGATCATCCTGATCAGCTGGCAGAAGTTGCAAAGAAATACGCACAGACTCTGAAACAGCTGCATACTACTCATGTTGCCAAAGATGCCTTGTCCAGCACGAAGGAGTTGTATAGAAGCAGAATTGAGGGATTGCGTGCTTATATGACAGATGAAGAAGTGGATACTCTTCACCGAATCAATGATGCAATTCCGGAAAGTGATACCGTAGTACATGGTGATTATCATCCAAAGAATATTATGATTCAGAATGGTGAACTGGTACTTATTGATATGGCAGATCTGACCACAGGACATCCCCTTTATGATTTGGGTTCCATGGCTCTGACCCATCAGCTTCCTACTGATGAAAGAATCTCAATGATAACGGGCATGAAGGCGGAGGAGGTTCGCAAGTTATGGAAGCTGTTCCTTGTAAATTATCTGGAAACAGATGATCCCCATGCCATTGAGCTGTTTGCCAGAAAGATCAGTGTTGTTGGGCTGATGAAGATGGCTTCTACCATGGCATTTAGCGAAGGAGCCAGACTTCCCGGTGTTATGGAACGTGTAATCGGTAATGTCCGCCAGAATCTGTTAGTTAATGCGGATCAGATGATCAAACTGCTGTCCATGTAATAGAAAGTGTCATTTGGAGAATAACTATCCCAAAATGGATTTTGTATTACGCTATGAATAGACGCTAGAGAGGAGAACAGAGATATTATGGAAAAAAGTTTTGTAATTAAGGGCAATGTATGCCAGACAAAAAATCCAAAAGAACTGGATCTGCACGAAAAGGCGTTTGCTGTTTGTGTAGATGGTATTTCGAAAGGTGTATTTGATGTTTTACCTGAAGAATATAAAGAACTTCCTCTTTATGACTATGGTGATGCAATGATTTTCCCCGGTATGGTGGATCTTCATGTTCATGCACCTCAGTATGCATTCCGTGGGATGTGTATGGATCTGGAACTGATGGACTGGCTGAATCGTTATACTTTCCCTGAAGAAGAAAAATATGAAGATCTTGCATATGCTGAAAAAGCATATGGGATGTTTGTGGATGCATTGAAAAAAGGTGCAACGACCAGAGCCAGCATTTTCGCAACCAGACATCGTCCTGCAACGGAACTGCTGATGAAGTTAATGGAAGAAAGCGGACTGATCAGTTATGTTGGGAAAGTGAATATGGACAGAGAAGCGAGTGAAAAGCTGACAGAGGATAGTGCAGAAATCTCTGCGTATACAACTTTTGGCTGGATCAATGCGGTAAAAGACAAATTCACTCGTACTTTTCCTATTCTGACACCAAGATTTATTCCTTGCTGTACTGATAAACTGATGGAAGAACTGAGACAGATCCAGATGGCTTATGGTATTCCTGTTCAGTCTCATCTGTCCGAAAGCAAAGGTGAAATCGATTTTGTAAAGTTCCTTCGTCCGAATAATCTCTTCTATGGAGATGTTTATGATGAATATGATCTGTTCGGGAAAAATGATGACATCAATACCGATATGAAAACTGTAATGGCCCATTGTGTCTGGTCTACAGATGAGGAAGTGGAACTGATGCGTAAAAATGGCGTATATGTTGCACATTGTCCTGCTTCTAATATGAATCTGACTTCCGGTATCGCGCCGATTCGAAAATATATGGATCTGGGACTGAATATCGGCCTTGGCAGTGACGTTGCAGGTGGACACAGTGATTCTATTTTCAGAGCGATTACAGATGCGATCCAGGTATCTAAGATGTATTTCAGAATGGTGGATGAAACATATAAACCTCTGGTATTTTCGGAAGCATTTTATCTGGCGACAAAAGGCGGCGGATCATTTTTCGGTAAAGTCGGCAGTTTTGAAGAGGGTTATGAATTTGATGCTATCGTAATGGATGATAGTATTCTTGTGCATCCACAGACCTTAAATCTTGCAGAAAGAATGGAACGCGTAGTATATTTAGGATTAGATGAAAAGAATATAACAGCAAAATATGTTGCAGGAAGAAAGATCCTGTAAAAAGGAGTAAAAAACTATGTCGAAAAAACAAAGGAAATTTGCTGATGATGGTTGGGCTGTCTGGATCGATGGTGATGATACAAGCACTGTTTATATCAACGATTGGATCGATCCGGAAGGTAAAAGTTATATAGATCTGGGAATTCGTATCCGTGGTGTGAAATCAAGTAAAAATTTATATGTATATGTTCCGTATGAACTTTCCAGAGGTGAAATGGAAGATATCTCTTTGCTTTATAAAGATACAAGAATTTTGCAGGCAACTTTTAGTGCAGTCTGTATTGTAGATTATATGAAAAACGAACATACTTCGGAAATTGCCTATAATGGTAAAACGGTCGATATCGTTCATATCAGCACAATGGAATATGACTTGGTACCAGTGTCTCAAGGTACACGTATCAACCTTGATCTGGAAAAATTACAGCCATTTCTGGATAATGATGAAGCCTATATTATCTGGCGTATGCCTCATAAAACGCTGGATGATATCTTCAAGTGGCATGTGGATGGGGAGACTACATTGACTCGTCTGCGTGACCTTGTTACATCACCTGTGGTACAGGAAAAATATGGATATTCTGTTCGTATCAATGAAGCAAGGCTTCTGCCGGAAGGAATCACACGAGTGGGCGCTTTTCACCGCCAGAAATTGAAAAAAGCAGTGATTACGATTTCTCTTAAAGAAAACTATGAAATCAACGACAGTGGATGCTATCGCATTCGTCGATTGGAAGAAAATCTGTATACAGGCTATATTCCTGAAGGATATCAGTGTGAAGATGTTATTACATATGAATGGAATCAGAATCGTGAACATAATCTGAGAGGTCAATTTAATTTTTATAACAGTATTACAAAAAACAGAGTAAGCCGCGTCAGTATGCTCATATATCTTATGTTTGTTATTGGCATTGGTGTTGTGATCAATTATGTTTCCAATACAGTGTTTGCGTTTTTTGGCTGGTTTTAAGGAGGTGGCTGGATGAGATTGATTGTTCCAATATTACTCAACTGCATCCTTGTACTGGCGGTATATCTGTCAGATAAACATATTGCTGCAAATAAATTATCATATATGAAAAAACAGAGCATCATTGGTATTCTGTTCGGCTGTGTTTCTGCCTTTGCATCGGGTTATGGTGTGAACTGGCTTGGAACGGTTGTAAATGTTCGTGATGCAGCACCGTTGATCGCAGGCCTTGTGTTTGGTGCTCCTGCAGGCATTATTTCCGGCTTTATCGGGGGTCTTTACCGTTGGTTTTCCGTGTACTGGGGCGGCGGTACCTATACACAGCTTGCATGTACTATGGCTACCATTCTTGCCGGCTTTATGGCAGCAGGACTGAGAAAACTGATGTTTGATGATAAGAAGCCTACATGGGGATATGGCATCTGTATTGCAGTCGTGTGTGAAGTTATTCATATGATCCTGATATTCCTGACTAATATGGATAACTCTTCTTATGCATTTGAATTTGTTAAGGGTGCTACGATTCCAATGATCCTTGGTAATGCTGCAGCAGTTGGTTTTGCTATCATCATCGTTTCCATTTTAAGTCATGAGAAGTTTACCAGAAAACAGGGTAGTGAACGTATTGCACATACTTTTCAGCGCTGGCTTCTGGTATGTATCGTAATTGCTTATTGTGTTACAAGTACATTTACCTATATCCTGCAGAATGGAATGGTGCGGATCGAAACACAGGAAGTATTTACGACTGCGATGAATGATGTTGAAGCGGATATCCAGGAAAAGTCCGATGCGCAGCTCCTTGGTATCGCAAAACAGGTGAGGTGGGAATATGAAAGAAATAAGAATATTTCGTTAGATGATCTTGCCCAAAAATATGATGTTGTAGAGATCAATGTTGTAAACACTGATGGCTGGATCATTAACTCCACCGAAAAAGATGTTATCAATAGTTACAACATGAACAGCAAAGAGCAGTCCAGGGAATTTGTTGACATGATGAAAGCCCAGAAGTCTTTCGTACAGGAATATCGTCCCAAAGGCATAGATGAAACTGTATGGAGAAAATATGCAGCTGTAAGGCTTTCTGATAGTGGTTTTATTCAGGTGGGATATGACGCAGAGCAGTTCCATCAGATGCTGAATGGATTTGTAGTCGATGTTACGAAAAATCGTCATGTTGGCAATAGAGGTTTCGTTGCTGTATGCAATGCGCAGTTACGTATGCTGACCGAAAATGAATATGCAGGTATGCACATTTCTTCTATCGGGATCGACCCTCCTGATGAGATGAAAGAGGGCAAAACAGCAACAGCACTTTATTATGCAGATATTGTCGATGGTAAAACGGATCTGAGCGAAAAATATATGTATGTCTTCAAGTTTGTAGAAGGCTACTGTATCATTACAGCGATGCCTGAAGCAGAAGCGATGTTTATGAGAGATGCTTCGATCTATACCAGTATTTTCATGCAGGTTCTTATATTTGCAACACTGTTTGTGTTTATTTACATACTGATCAAACGTGTTATCATTAATAACCTGAAGAAAATCAATGATACTCTTGGACAGATCACAAATGGTAACCTGAATGTGACTGTAGATGTACGCTCTAATGAAGAGTTTTCCTCTTTATCAGATGATATCAATACAACGGTTTCTACATTGAAACGCTATATTGCTGAAGCGGCAGCACGTATTGATAAAGAGTTGGAATATGCAAAGCAGATTCAGCTTTCTGCACTTCCGACAAATTTCCCGATAGGTGATGATTACAGTATTTATGCACAGATGATCGCTGCAAAAGAAGTTGGCGGTGACTTCTATGATTTCTATAAACTCAATGATACAACGGTTGCTTTTCTTGCTGCCGATGTTTCGGGTAAGGGGATCCCTGCAGCAATGTTTATGATGACTGCAAAAACCATCATTAAGGATCTGGCGGAAAGAGGCATGGCCGTAAATGAAATTTTCTCTAAGGCGAATGAAAAACTTTGTGAAAATAATGAATCCAGTATGTTTGTTACTGCATGGATGGGGATCATCGATATTACAACAGGGGAAATGCAATTTGCCAATGCAGGACATAATCCTCCTCTGCTGAAACGCGCCGATGGCTCCTTTGAGTATCTGAAATCTCGTGCAGGCTTTGTTCTTGCAGGTATGGAGGGGATTCGTTACCGCGCCAATGAACTTACACTTTGTCCCGGTGATAGAATATTCCTGTATACAGATGGTGTAACAGAAGCTACAAATACAGAAAACAAACTTTATGGAGAACCCCGCTTAGAGGACTTTATGAATAAGAATGCTGCTGTGGAAGCAACAGAACTTTTACCTGCATTGAAGGCTGATATTGATGAATTTGTGGGAGAAGCACCACAGTTCGATGATATTACAATGCTGATATTTGACTATAAACCCCAAAAAAGAGGTGAACTTATGACGAATAAAACATTCCCTGCAAAGGTTGATGCATTACCAGATGTACTTGGCTTTGTTGAGGAAATGCTGGAGAATTATGAATGCCCAATGAAAATTCAGATGGCAGTTTGCGTAGCCATTGAAGAAGTATTCGTCAATGTTGCACACTATGCTTACGGTGACAGCGATGGTGATGTGAATTTCGGCATCTGTTTTGATGAAGAAAGTCGCGAGATCACATTCCGTATGGCTGATAAAGGCGTTCCGTTTGATCCATTGGAAAAGCCAGATCCTGATATCACACTTTCTGCAGAGGAACGTGAAATCGGTGGTCTTGGGATTTTCATTACAAAGAAAACAATGGATCTCGTAACTTATGCCTATGAAAATAGCGAAAATGTTTTGACAATGATTAAAAAATTATAAGGGAGATGTATTATTATGAATATCGAAATGAAAAGAAACGCAGAAGAAACTATTATTGAAATCACAGGCAGACTGGATACAACAACTGCTCCCGTACTTGATAAAACAATCAATGAGGATATCCAGGGCACAAAAGATCTGATCCTTGATCTGAAAGGCCTTGCGTATATTTCCAGTGCGGGTCTTCGTGTTCTGCTGGGTGCACAGAAAAAAATGCAGAAAATCGGTTCCATGAAGGTGGTAAATGTTTGTGAAGAAGTTATGGAAGTTTTTGAAATGACTGGCTTTGCAGATATTCTGGTGATCGAATGATAACATCTTCAGGCGAGAACACCTGTGAATAAAGTTATATTTTTAAAGAAGATATAACTGAGTAATGTATTGAACAAAAGCATTATCTTCGGATAATGCTTTTTGTTTATCCGGAGTGGGACAGATGTGACCCATGCAACGTTGACTTTTATTTCAGAAGTGGTATAATCCAGTTATCAAGAACAAAACTTTAAAAATGTCCTTGAATCAAATACAGTGTATTTCTGTGTATACATATAGAAAGAAGGAAAATGTATGAGCCGTTTATCCATTGAAACGCCCGGACGCGCCCAAACCGTTCTGGATGGGCTGCATCAGGATATGGAACGCCGTATCCATGCCAGTGCTTATGGCCTTTGTCCGGTAGATATTTCTTTAAGTTATCTGCGTCTTTGCCATGCACAGACCTGCGGTAAGTGTGTACCATGCCGTATTGGCCTGGGTCAGTTGGCAGACCTCATTGAAAAAGTAATAAACCAGGAAGCGACCCTGGAAACCATTGATACGATTGAAAGAACAGCAAAAGTTATTGCGGATTCTGCTGACTGTGCCATTGGTTATGAAGGGGCACATATGGTTCTGAAGGGGATCCGTGGTTTCCGTGAAGACTATGTGGAACATGTACAGCATGGCCGCTGCATCGCCTCCCTGAAACATCCTGTTCCCTGTGTATCCGCCTGTCCTGCTCATGTGGATGTACCCGGTTATGTAGCATTGGTGCGTGAAGGTCGTTACAACGATGCAGTGAAACTGATCCGTAAAGATAATCCTTTTCCTTCCTCCTGTGCCTATGTATGTGAGCATCCCTGTGAATCTCAGTGCAGACGCAGTATGGTAGATGATGCTGTCAATATCTGTGGCCTGAAACGCTTTGCTGTTGACAATGCAGAGCCTATGTCTGCACCTGCACCTGCGGCATCTACAGGAAAAACAGTGGGTATCATCGGTGGTGGCCCCGGTGGTCTGACTGCTGCTTATTATTTGACACAGATGGGACATCAGGTAACTGTTTATGAACAGAGACCTCAGCTGGGTGGTATGCTCCGCTATGGTATTCCCGACTACCGTCTGCCCCATAATATTCTGGAACGAGATATCGATCATATCATGTCTTCCGGAATTAAAGTAATCACGAATGTCTCCATCGGTAAAGATGTTTCTATGGAAGATATCCAGAAAAGTTTTGATGCAGTATATATTTCCATCGGTGCCCATAATGACAAAAAACTGGGTATCGAAGGGGAAGATGCAGTTAACGTTGTCAGTGCAGTAGGTTTGCTGCGTCGTATCGGTGAAGGCGATATTCCTGATTTCACAGGTAAGAAAATCTGTGTAATTGGCGGCGGCAATGTTTCCATGGACGCAACAAGAACTGCAAAACGACTGGGTGCAGAAAGTGTGACTTGTGTATACCGTCGTCGTGTAGATGATATGACTGCTCTTGCGGAAGAAATTGAAGAAGCAATGGCAGAAGGCTGCCAGATCCTGCCCCTGCAGGCACCTGCCCGTATTGAAAAAGATGCAGAAGGCAAGGTTGCTGCTTTGTGGACAACTCCTCAGATCATTGGCCCTTATGGCAAAGATGGCAGACCTAAACCTATCTCTGCTGATGTGCCTGAATTCCGTATCGAATGCGATTATGTCATTGTTGCCATCGGTCAGGCTATCGATGCTCGTCCTTTCGAAGCTATCGGTATCAAGACATTCAAAGGTATGATCCAGGCAGAAGATACATCTTCTGTTGCGGATGTAGATAACGTTTTCGCTGGCGGCGATGCCGTTTCCGGTCCTTCCACTGTTATCCGTGCCGTTGCAGCAGGTAAGGTTGCAGCAGCCAATATTGATGCGTACTTAGGTTTTGACCATAAAATCAGTACAGATGTAGAAATTCCTGCCTCTCACCTTACAAATACACCTCCCTGCGGCAGAGTAAACCTGAAAAGCCATTGTACACCTGATTGTCAGGGCAATTTCAATCTGGTCGTAGAAGGTATGAGCAAAAAAGAAGCGAAACAGGAAGCAAGCCGTTGTCTGCGCTGTGACCACTTCGGCTTCGGCAGTTTCAGAGGAGGGAGGAATACAGAATGGTAAGATTGACGATCGATGGACAGAATGTGCAGGTGCCCAGAGGTACAACGATCATGGAGGCTGCAAAAACAGTCAATATCGAAATCCCTCATCTGTGCTATCTGAAAGATATCAACGAAATCGCAGCATGTCGTGTGTGCTGTGTAGAAGTAGAAGGGGAAAGAGCCATGGTTACTGCCTGCAATAACCATGTAAAAGAAGGTATGGTAGTTCATACCAATTCTCCCCGTGCAAGAACAACAAGAAGAACGAATGTACAGCTGATCCTGTCTCAGCATGACTGCAGATGTGCTACCTGTGTAAGAAGCGGCAACTGTCAGCTGCAGAATATTTCCAATGATCTGGGACTGTTTGAAATTCCTTTTGAAACACAGCTGTATAAAGGTATCCGCAGCCAGTGGACAAAGACATTCCCTCTGTACCGTGATTTCAATAAATGTATCAGCTGTATGCGCTGTGTTCAGGTCTGTGAAAAAGTGCAGACATTGGGTGTATGGGATCTGGCCGGCACAGGCAGCCGTACCCGTATCGACGTTTCTGACAACAGAGTGATCAAGGATTCTGAATGTACATTGTGTGGTCAGTGCATCACTCATTGCCCTACAGGTGGTCTGAGAGAGCGTGATGACACAGCAAAAGTACGTCTGACTATGGCGGCAAAAGAAAAAATTACAGTGGTTCAGGTGGCACCTGCAGTCAGAACTGCATGGGGTGAGTATTTTGGTCTGAAACGCGAAGAAGCCACAATGGAGCGCATGGCAGCAGCACTGCGCAGACTGGGTTTTGATTATGTTTATGATACAAACTTTGCTGCGGACCTGACGATTATGGAAGAAGCAAATGAATTCCTGCACAGGCTGAAAAGCGGTGCACTGGTGCGCTGGCCCATGTTTACCAGCTGCTGTCCCGGTTGGGTTCGTTTCCTGAAGAGCCAGTATCCCGAACTGACCAGTCAGCTTTCTACAGCAAAATCCCCTCAGCAGATGTTCGGTGCTGTTGCGAAATCCTGGCTGGCGGAAAAACTGGGCGTTGCTCCCGAAAAAATCTGTGTGGTTTCCATCATGCCCTGTGTAGCGAAGAAAGCAGAGGCAGAACTGCCTACTATGAGAGGGGAATATGGCCCTGATGTGGATGTGGTACTGACTACAAGAGAACTGGTACGCATGATGCGTGCAGACCATATCGATCCTCACTATCTGGAAGAAGAAGCACTGGATTCTCCTATGGGTACACATACAGGTGCCGGTGTGATTTTCGGTGCAACAGGCGGCGTTATGGAAGCGGCACTTCGTACAGCTGTGTATGCGCTGACAGGTGAAAACCCTGATGCCGATGCCTTCAAGGATGTTCGCACAGAACCCGACCTCCGTGAAGTAACATATGAAGTAGCAGGCATTCCTGTAAGATGTGCTGTTGTCAGCGGTCTTGGCAATGCTCGCAAACTGATCGAAAAACTGAAAGAAGGCAAAGTTCATTATGATTTCGTGGAAGTGATGGCTTGTCCCGGCGGCTGTGTTGGCGGCGGCGGTCAGCCTATT
>JAFZDV010000218.1 GCA_017560955.1 Anaerotignum sp. | reverse complement strand
GTGGAGTTAACACCGCCAGCCTCAATGGGCATGAAAGCATAGATCGGTTTACCATAGAAAGTGGAAACTGTTTCGTACAGAGTTTTATATTCGTCACCGCCGATAGCCTTCTCACAAAGAACCGTAGGCGCACCCATCATAGCAATGGGGACAACCAGAGCATCATCGGGAACTTCTTCCGGATCAAGCATTGTAACAGGTCCACACTCCTGAACAGCACCAATTGCGATCAACTTACCGATATAAGGATCACCGCCGCCGCCTGCACCAAGCAGAGCCGCACCTAAAGCAATATCTTCGATTTCAGGGATACCAATTTTACGCACATCAAACACTCCTTTTGTTATAAAATTTAGCAACTAGGAAATGCTGTTTCCTATATTGCGCTGAATAATCGTTTATCAATTCTTTTTGGCAACCTTCTCAATAATAGTGTACATAATCAGAGAAACTACGATACCATTGATAGGACCAATAAAGAAGGGAATATTTAATACAGACAATCCAGGGATCGCTGCAAATGCACCTCCAGTCACACATGCTACGAATGCACCAACCAAGAAGGAAATCATGCCTGGGCCATAGAAGCCTTCACGAATTTCAAAATTATCAACATTGCCTTTTTCCATGATCCAGTAATCAGCGATCATAACACCCATTAATGCGGGAACAATTGCTGACAGTAAAGACAGGAAACCCTGAATAGAATTCAGAATACCGATCGCTGCAAGAACTGTACCAATCATGCCAGCAACAGCAGTTGTAAACTGGCTCTTCTTTTCATCTTGTCCCAACAAAACAGAAAGGGATAAGCCACCAGAATAAGCATTGGAAACATTTGTAGTCCATGTGGCCAGTACCAGTGCAACCAATCCAATAAAAGGCATACCAGCTGTTGTCAAAAACACGCTGATATCATAAGATCCTGTGCAGATCGCCAAAATGCCGCCCAACATTAGCATGATCATGCCAGAAGGGAAAACGCCAGCAAAAGACGATTTCACAACATCATTACGGTTCTTCGCAAAGCGGCAGTAGTCACCAGCGATTGCTGCAGCAACAACGAAAGAACCAACTGTCAGGCTAACGCCTGTAACAAAACCAATGGGAGTAGCCGGCATATAACCAACCAGAGCTTTACCATTACCGAAAGCCATATTATAAACCAAGCAATATGCAAGAACGATGCTCAGCAGAGGGACAGCGATCTTATTCAGCCATTTCAGACCGGTAAAACGAAAACATGCAGTTACAAGCATGATGACACCCCAAACAACAGAACACAGCCAAGCAGGGACATCTGCACCAGTCATGCTACTTACCATTGAAGAAAAGGAAGAACCACAAACACCAGCCTGAATACCAAACCAACCAATACAGGAAAGTGCAAGAACTGTACTGATAATATACTTAGCCCCTTTTTCACCAAGGGCGCCGCCTGCCATAACGGCTGTAGGCAAACCAGTATCACATGCCTGCATGCCCATAAAACTCATAAATACACAAATCATTGCATATCCAACGATCATTGCCAATACCGCAGACCCTAAAGTCATGCCAGAGCCAATCATACCACCGATCATCAGGGCAGGGACTGAAATCATTGCACCAGTCCAAACCATAGTGATGGAAAGCCAGCTTTGTCTTTCATTTTCATTGATTTTAAAACCTGAATTTTTCTTTTGCATTTTAGAAGTACCTTCTTTCTTTTGTAATAATAGGTCACATTATAGACGCTTCACACAGTAGCGTAAATGGTTCATAGGCTGAATTTCAGCAGCACTTTTTTGTCCAAAAGGACAAAAAGAACAATCAGTTTTACTGATTGCTCTTTCTGATACTTATTGTGTATGCTGTTCCAATAATCGATAAATCGCAACTGCTCTATATAAAGAGAACTTTTCCGGTTCTTTATCTGCATGATATCCCAGACAGGCGGCGATTCGTCCCAATCGATACTTAATTGTGTTTTTATGTAAAAAAAGATGTTCCGCACAATGTGTCACACTACTTTCCGCATCCAGAAAATAAGCACATAATGTATGCAACAACTCTTCCCCTTCTCTGAATTCTTTTAATAAATAAAGCTGCTTCATTGTTTTTTCAAGAGTCGCTTCCCCACGATTAATAACATCACTGCACTGACTGGCAAATTCTAATTCCTCCATAGAATAAATTTGCCTTGTTGGCCAAATGCATTTTGCACCATCCAGCTGCTCTTTGATCAACATGAATGCCTGGCGAACATCCGCGGTATCAATTAGTCCATGACAACGAACTAGTGTCGCAAAAATGCCAGCTACTGACAGTCCTTCTATCAGAATAGAACTAAAACTGGCCATATTTTCCTCTTTATTATTCCAGGCCATAAAGCCAAAAACATATCCTTCGTATACATCCGCAAGAACTGCATCACAACGGTAAGCCAAACTACTTCTCAACTGTTTTAATGCTTCCGTGGCATTTTTCTGTCGCTGCACACTCTCATCATTCTCTATACGCAAAACCCACATAGAATGAATAGAAGCGATATCAATATGAAACAATTCTGCTAATCTTCTCATTTTCAAAGGCTCATCACGAAGAATGGCCCTAATCAGCTCAGATGTCTGAATCCCTGCGTGGTTACTGCTCCATAGATTCACAGCCAGTCGGACCAACTCAACTATTTGCATGACAAATTCTTTGTTTAGAAGTTCGCCATCCTTAATCAGATATAATTCCATAGACTCCTGATTACCCGGCTGTAAAGGGCAACGCCAAACCGTACAATTATCTTTCATAGAAACCGGTATCATACTTTCAATATCATTAAACTCGCCAATCTGCAAATCAAGAGACATAGGCCAATTAGACTGTCCCAGCACACGCCCTAAATGGTCTGCTAGGATCAAAGAAGTATGGCTTCGGTCACAAGCCATACGCAACACTGTATCAATAGTTCTCTGGTGTTCTGGTAAGCGGCACATCTGATCCAAAATATCTGGCAGTAAGGAGATTTCTACAGCCTGATTTTTTATGATTGCTTCCATCACTTCACTGATTGCTTCACTGTAGCGCAGATCTCTTCGGTTTTCTGGCATTACGATCAAAACAAAATCCAGTTGATTCGCCAGTTCAATCAAAACAGGGTCTACTTTAGGCATAAAAATTCCAACATAGTAAAGAATCATGCCTACTTCACCAACTGCAGCAAGTCTGCGGATATTGGCACATTGCTGTTCTAAATTATTTGGAATATTGGCAAACGCAGTGATAACAAGTTCATTGCCGTAGAAATTGATATTAGAAAGAATCTCCTGCTGCAAATCATTGGCATCAGCAAATTCCAGAACTGTTATAGAAGATACCGCTCTAGTCAGTCCGCCTGTGCCTCCTGCCACTTTTGCCCCTTTCATACAGGGTAATTTTAATACATCATTTATAGTTACACTCATAACTCCACACCTCGTCGCCCTATCCTTTTCAACTTTATCATTTGTATTTTTCATTTCTTTCAGTATATTATAATGTATCTTATCAAATGCAACTAATCCTTTCAACCAATAAAATAGAACACTAAAAACTTACTTTCTATCAACTCTTCACTAGTCACCTTCTTTACATAACACGTTATACTTACAAAGGTGCAGCAGAACAGAAAGCCCGATCGACTTATGAATATCTCATCGATCTGGCAGAAGACCCCGCCGTACTGGCTCCTCTTCGCTTTCTGAGAGAACGGGAGATCGTTCATTTCCAACGGTTCGGCGAATGTCTGGATTATGCTCGTGATTATCTGAATCAGCAGCATTATTTCTTTATGCAGAAGAATGGGTGTAATGCAAAATAAAACCCATACAAAAAGGCGGTGTATCTACTGAACTGAACCATTTTGTACGGACAGTACAAAATGGTTCAGTTCACAGCTTCGCCTTTTTCTATTGTTAATCTCTTCTAAAAGATCCTCTTTTCTTAAAATTTCATACGAAAATTTTCGCCCATAACTGTCTTGTCACATGTAATATTATGTGCTACAATTGGTGTCGCGTGTAAAATTGAATTATATTTAAAAACACACAGAATCGAGGAAAAACATGAATATCAAAGACGAAATCAAACAGTGGAAAGAAAAAAAGGATGCTGTTATCCTTGCCCATTATTATGTAGAACCTGAAATCCAAGAAATTGCTGACCATGTCGGGGATTCTTTTGCCCTGAGTAAAATTGCAGCAAACCTGCCCAACCCTGTAATCGTATACTGCGGGGTTTCCTTCATGGGGGAAAGCGGCGTCCTGCTGAGTCCTGAAAAAAAGGTACTGATGCCCGATGCAAAGGCAGACTGCCCTATGGCCCACATGGTGACAAAGGCAGAAGTGGACGAAGCAAGAGCAAAATACGATGACCTTGCTGTTGTCTGCTATATCAACTCCACTGCAGAGATCAAATCCTGGTCTGATGTCAGCGTAACATCTGCTAACGCAGTCCAGATCGTAAAGAATCTGCCAAATAAAAACATCCTGTTCATTCCAGACAAAAATCTGGGGCGTTTTGTGGCTGCACAGGTACCTGAAAAGAACGTTATTCTGGTAAATGGTTATTGCCCTATCCACGAAGTGATCTCCCCTGCCGAAATGGCTGAACTGAAAGCGGCTCACCCCGATGCAGAAATTCTTGTACACCCCGAATGCAATGCAGAAGTGACAGCTATGGCAGATTATGTTGGTTCCACCACAGGCATCATCAATTATGCTGCAAAGAGTGATAAAAAAGAACTGATCATTGGTACAGAAGTTGGTGTGCTCTATGAACTGGAAAAACAGAATCCTGATAAGACTTTCTATTTCCCCAGAACCACCCCCATCTGCCATGATATGAAACTGATTACACTGGAAAAAGTACTGCACGTATTGAAAACGGAAGAAAATCACGCAAGTGTGCTGGCTGAACAGGCAAAAGCTGCAGGCAATACCCTGACACGTATGCTGGAACTTGCAAAATAAGGAGATGTATTGAAAATGACAAAAGAACTTACATATGATACCGTCATCGTAGGGGCTGGTGCCAGCGGTCTGTATTCCGCACTGAAACTGCCCAGAAAACAGAATATACTGCTGATCTGCAAGGAGGATCTGGAGAGCTGCGACTCCATGCTTGCTCAGGGTGGCATCTGCGTTCTGCGTGATGAAAACGACTATGACGAATTTTTTGAAGATACTCTGAAAGCAGGTCATTACGAAAACCGTAAGGAAAGTGTTGACCTGATGATCCGTAACAGCAGAGAGATCATCGATGATCTACTGGCACTGGGTGTAAATTTTGATAAGGAAGATGACGGCAGCCTGAAATACACAAAAGAAGGCGCACACTCCAAACCCCGTATCTGTTTCCACAAGGACATCACAGGTAAGGAAATCACAGAAACACTGCTGAAACGCGTGCAGGAACTTGCAAATGTGACAGTCATGGATCATACTGTAATGGAAGACCTGATCGTAGAAGACGGCGTCTGCAAAGGTATTGTTGCTACATCTGAATGCAATACACTGAATATCCGTGCCAATGATACGATCCTCGCTACAGGCGGCATCGGCGGTCTGTATGAACATTCCACCAACTTCCCCAGCCTGACAGGGGATGCCCTGCGTCTGGCGGAAAAATACGGCATTGAGCTGGAAAACATGGATTATGTACAGATCCACCCTACCAGTCTTTACAGTGAAACTCCCGGCAGACATTTCCTGATTTCCGAATCTGCCCGCGGCGAAGGCGCGATCCTCTTAAACAGCAAAGGCGAACGCTTCGTCAATGAACTACTGCCCAGAGATAAAGTTTCTCAGGCAATCCACGCTGAAATGGAAAAGGAAGGCACGAAATACGTATGGCTTTCCTTTGCTCCCGTTCCTGCGGAAGATATTGAAAACCACTTTCCCAATATCTACAAAACATGCCTGGAGGCAGGTTATGACATCACAAAAGAACCCGTTCCCGTTGTACCTGCCCAGCATTATTTCATGGGCGGTATCCATGTAGACAGCGATTCCAAGACAACTATGGACCACCTCTACGCTGTTGGTGAAACCAGTTGTAACGGAGTTCATGGAAAAAACAGACTGGCAAGCAACAGCCTGCTGGAATGTCTGGTATTTGCAGAAAGAGCTGCCCACAAAATTGCATCCGAAAAGGAGTGAAATTATGAATTCTATTACTATGAAAATCGTAGCAGATAAATATATACGTATGGCACTGGAAGAAGATATTAACAGCGAAGATGTTTCTACCAATGCTGTCATGCCCACTTGTCAGAAAGGTGAAGTACAGCTGATCTGTAAACAGGACGGTATCATTGCAGGTCTTGGCGTATTTGAAAGAGTATTCCAGCTACTGGACCCCGCAACAGAAATCGAATTCTATGTTACGGATGGAGATGCTGTTAAAAAAGGTCAGCTGATGGCGACAGTGACCGGTGACATCCGCGTGCTGCTTTCCGGCGAACGCACTGCTCTGAACTATCTGCAGCGTATGAGCGGCATCGCCACATACACTAACGAAGTAGCAAAAATGCTGGAAGGCACAAAGACTACTCTCCTGGATACCAGAAAAACAACTCCCTGTATGCGTGTGTTTGAAAAATATGCTGTAAAAGTCGGCGGCGGTAAAAATCACCGCTACAACCTCTCTGATGGTGTCATGTTAAAAGATAATCATATCAGTGCTGCAGGCGGTGTAAAAGAAGCTATCGCTGCTGCAACGGCTTATGCCCCTTTTGTTCGTAAGATTGAAGTAGAAACAGAAAATCTGGATATGGTAAAAGAAGCCGTAGAAGCTGGCGCAGATATCATCATGCTGGATAATATGACTCCTGATGAAATGGCAGAAGCCATCCGTATCATTGACGGCAAAGCGGAAACAGAATGTTCCGGCAATATGACAAAGGAAAATATCAGAATGATCACAGAACTGGGCGTTGATTATGTTTCCAGTGGTGCATTGACCCACTCCGCCCCTATTCTGGATATCAGCCTGAAGAATCTCAAATCTATTTGAAACATCCTGTTTTTATCTTTTCAGGAAAAGACTTTCATGTACATAACACGTTACACTTACAAAGGTGCAGCAGCACTATTTCTTTATACAGAAGAATGGGTGTAATACAAAATAATTTTCTAAAAGGAAGGGTATTCCTTATGTCCCGCTAATTTTATTAGTATAAAACCATAAACAAATGGTCACCTATGATTCTCATAAGTGACCATTTTAATAAATAATATAATTACTTTGTACCAAAAATACGGTCGCCCGCATCGCCAAGACCAGGCAGGATGTATTTACTTTCATTCAGTTCACGATCCAGATTACCCACAAAAATTTTAATATCAGGATGTGCCTCATGTAATTTTTCCAAACCTTCAGGAGCTGCAATTACACAAAGGAAACAAATATCTTTGCCACCATACTTTTTAATAAAATCTACAGCTGCAACAGCAGAACCACCTGTTGCCAGCATAGGGTCTACAACATAAATTTTACGCTGATCAATATTCGTAGGCAGTTTGCAGTAGTATTCTTTCGGTTCAAAAGTTTCTTCATCACGATAGAGACCAATATGACCAATTTTAGCAGCAGGCATTAATTTCAGAATACCTTCAACCATACCAAGACCCGCTCTTAAAATAGGAACGACTGCTGGTTTCTTGCCCGCAATGAAAGGACACATTGCTGTTTCCAGAGGTGTTTCAACAGGAGCGTATTCAACCTCCAGATCCCTCAGCGCTTCATAGCCAATCAGCATCGCAATTTCTTCTACAATAATTCTAAATTCATTTGTACCTGTGTTTTTATTTCTTAAAATAGATAATTTATGTTTCAGCAAAGGATGCTCACAAATAGTAATATTTTCAATTCCGTTATACATAGCTTATTTCTCCTTTCGATATTTTTATACATTATACCTTTTTATCTGCATACTTTCAACTTCATTTATAGCATATATGGTGCCTTGGTAAATTTCCTTTTCTGTGTTATACTTTCCAAAGAATATTTTATAGAAATACTTATATATAAGGAGGTTTTAAATTTGGAAACCAAAAGAATCATACAGGTAGATGAAAAGGTTCCTTTTTCACTGCTACTCCCCTTAAGCTTACAGCATATGTTTGCTATGTTCGGTGCAACCGTTCTAGTCCCCTTCCTGTTCGGCATCAATCCCGCTGTCGTTCTGTTTATGAATGGCCTTGGCACATTGCTGTTCATCCTCATCACAAAAGGAAAAGCACCCGCTTATCTG
>JAFZDV010000217.1 GCA_017560955.1 Anaerotignum sp. | reverse complement strand
TTACATTCAGTTTGCCGGGGATCAGGTCAGGCACTTCAACACCGGGGTTGAATACATAACCTTTTACCTGCGCCTTGCTGTCACTTGTTACAACGATACCCTGCAGAGGGCCTTCGCCTCTTACCTGCAGTGTCAGCAGGTCTTTATCGCCTTTCAGCATAGTACCCATCATCGCTGCAGCTGTCAGCATTCTGCCCAGTGCTGCGGATGCTACGGGAGAAGTATGGTGTACTTCTCTTGCATGCTGTACCAGATCTCTTGTTGTAGCGGCAAAAGCACGGATGCTGCCGTTGCCTGCTGTTGCTCTTACGATATAGTCGTTCATTCTGATTCCTCCAAAAACTTATCTTAATCTGGCTGCAAAAAGCAGTCTGTCACTTTCTTCGTGAGGGGCATCGAAACTGTACCCGTCCATCACTTCGATCAGTTCCATGCCTGCTGCCTGCAGACCTTCTTCGATTTCTTCCATAGAATATGCTCTTTCGTAGTGGAACTCCTCAATACGTTCATAGAGACCTTCCTCGTTTTCAATGAAAAAGCTTACATAATATTCATTGATCTTTTCTTCTTCGTCGTAATCATTTTCCCAGATATACGCCGCATGTTCCTCTGCGGAACCAAAAACATTCTGTCCCAGAACTTCCTTGAATTTATATTCTGTATTCATATCAAAAAGGAAAAGGCTTTCCTTTTTCATATGCTGTGCAATACTTCTGAAAGCATCTTCCAGCTGGCCATCTTCTGTCAGATAGTTCATGCTGTCGCAAAGGCTCAGGATGCAGTCCACTTCTTCGCCCAGTTCCAGTTCTGTCATATCCTGACAGGCAAAACGGACAGATACGCCTTCTTCCATAGCCTTATGGTCAGCCTCTGTCAGCATTTCAGGTGAAAGGTCCACACCAATCACATCATAGCCTTCTTTCGCCAGAGGCAAAGCAATGCTCCCTGTGCCGCAGCCCAGATCGATCACTGTTTCCGGTTTCAGACCATATTTCTCCCACACAGCGTGGATATGGCTCAGCCACTGGTCATATTCTACCTGTTCCATAAAAATATCATATACCGATGCAAAGGCTTCGTATGCACTCATATTTTCTTCCTCCATAGGACATTCTTTCACAAATAAATATTATAACGCCCCTGATAGTTGAATGCAAGACTTTCTTCCTATTCTATATCTTTTTACCGTGCTGCCCGTTTTCTTTTGCCCATAATGCCACCAATACGGCCGCTTTCCCGTGATGTCAGTCCTTTCCATCCAACCTGTTCCACTTTTTCCAATAGCCCCAGTTCCTCTGCAATTTCCATCTTCATCTGCAAGTCCCTTTTTTCCGCTTCTGTCAGTTCTTTTTTCTTCATAAAAACGCCCCTTCCTGTCCTCACAGTATGCACAAAAACCAGAAAAATATGTATTTTGTACACACACAAACGATTTTCGTAAAAAATACAAATTTTTCCCTGAAATCGTTTGACAGAACCAATAACAGGTGTTAGACTAATCCTCAAGTATATAATTTTTTCAAAGTAGAGGTGCGTTTTTCAATAGTATACGGGTGAATATTATAAGGGATATATGCAGCCTGTAAAAAGGGGAAAACGCCGAAGAAAGAAAATGCCTTATCTTTTCTTTCTGGTTATGCAGTTAAGAGCTGTATGACTGTCATTGGCAACAATGGAGCGCTACAAGAAACAATCAAACTGCGACAGTTTCTGCCACAGTTTCCTTGGAAGTCGGCGCAGAGGCCGACTTTTTCGTTTCTAGGAAAAACTGCTTTGGAAAAGCAACACTATAAAACCAAAAGCAAAAGAAAGAAGGAAAATCAAATGAAAAAAATCAATCTGGCCGTAGTTGGCGCAACAGGTATGGTAGGCAGAACTTTCCTGAAAGTTCTGGAAGAAAGAAATCTCCCCATCGATAATTTCTATGTAATGGCATCTGCTCGTTCCGCAGGCAAAACACTGGAATTCAATGGTAAAGAATATGTAGTAGAAGAACTGACTGAACATTCCTTCGATAAACCCATCGACATCGCACTGTTCTCCGCAGGCGGCGGCACAAGCGAAAAATTCGCTCCCATCGCAGCAGCACACGGCTGTATCGTAATCGACAACAGCTCCCAGTGGAGAATGGACCCCACAGTTCCTCTGATCGTTCCCGAAGTAAACCCCGAAGATATCAGCTGGCATAAAAATATCATCGCTAACCCTAACTGCTCCACAATTCAGGCGATGGTTGCCCTGAAACCTCTGGATGACAAATATAAAATCAAACGCGTAGTTTATTCCACATATCAGGCAGTTTCCGGCTCCGGTGTAGCAGGCTGGGAAGATCTGGCAAACGGTCTCAAAGGCGAAGCACCCAAAAAATATCCTCATCCCATCGCTTCCAACTGTCTGCCTCACATCGATTCCTTCCTGGACAACGGTTATACAAAGGAAGAAATGAAAATGGTGAATGAAACAAGAAAAATCCTGCACAACGATGCAATGCGCGTTACAGCAACAACAGTTCGTGTTCCCGTTTTCGATTCCCACAGCGAATCCATCAACGTAGAATTCGAAAATCCCTTCGAACTGGATGAACTGATCGAAGTACTGAAAAATGCTCCCGGCATCGTGGTTCAGAATGACAGCGCAAACAACGAATATCCTATGGCTTTAACAGCAGCAGGCAAAGACGAAGTATTCGTTGGCCGTATCCGCCGTGACGAATCCGTTGACAACGGCGTAAACCTGTGGGTTGTAGCTGACAACATCCGTAAAGGTGCAGCAACAAACGCAGTTCAGATCGCAGAAACAATCATCAAAGCGATGAATGCATAAACTATAAAAACAACACTTACATACTTAGGAGGTTTTTGATATGTCTATTTTTACAGGTGCAGGTACAGCTCTGGTAACACCCATGAACGCTGATGGCAGCGTAAATTTCCCTAAAATGAAAGAACTGATTGAATTCCAGATTGAAAACAGCATCGATGCTTTGATCATCTGCGGTACAACAGGTGAAGCATACACAATGTCCGACGATGTACAGGTTGAATGCGTACGCTTCGCAAAAGAAGTTGCTGCAGGCAGATG
>JAFZDV010000216.1 GCA_017560955.1 Anaerotignum sp. | reverse complement strand
GGCGCTATGGAAGTTATCCTGGAACTGGTTTAATTTAAACTTATTCCCTGATATCAAAAAGACCAACTTATGTTGGTCTTTTTCTTTTTGTCCGGAAAAGGGAAAAGACCCTGCAAAAGCAAGGTCTTAAGGGAAGGGGTTAGAATTTATGGTTACGAAAAATCGAAATCTGCTGTGTTAGTTTCTGCAGTCAGGTCATCCACGACCATTTCTGCTGCCATGAAAGGCTTCAGTGCTACATGTTCCTGATACATAATGGTAGCAGACATCCCTGTTACGAAAGATAATGTGAAGGAAAGAACTGCGATAAAGATAAATTTTTTAATGTCATTTTCATAGATGTCAACTCCTTTACGATAGATTTGTGTTTCTGTTATGTTCTTTTGTATCTCTATGATAGCATAGAAAATAGTTCCGTAGGTTACAGTAACCTAACAGCTTGATTACAATCACATTGCTGTAATATTACAGGAATGTATCAGAAAACGAACAAATTTCTTAAGAGGATAAATGTGTCTTTTGGTGGTGTACAAAAACCGTTAAAACTGTGTAATTGTGCCGATTCTATTGACTTTTCGGCGAAAAAAACGTATCATACTCGTAGCTGTGAGCATTTTTGCCATAGACTATGGGGCAGAGAAAACTGCCGAAAGAAACAGGTGAATTTATGAAAATGATTAAGGCTGAAGGTCTTACCTATGAATACACAAAAATCATGGAAACAGACCACGGCACTGAAGAACATAAGGTGGCTGCGCTGAAAAGTGTGGACATCGAAATTGAAAAAGGTGAGTTCATTGTTGTTCTGGGACACAATGGCTCCGGTAAATCTACATTTGCCAAACATATCAATGCACTGCTGCAGCCTACAGGCGGTACTCTGTGGGTAAAAGGCATGAATACACAGGAAGAAGGTCACGTTTGGGATATCCGCCAGACAGCAGGTATGGTTTTCCAGAACCCTGACAACCAGCTGGTAGCTACAGTGGTAGAGGAAGATATCGCTTTTGGCCCTGAAAACATGGGTATTCCTTCTGAGCAGATCCGTCTGCGTGTAGATGAAGCCCTGGATGCAGTACGCATGGGTGAATTTGCAACATATACGCCTTCCAAACTTTCCGGTGGTCAGAAACAGAGAATTGCCATTGCCGGTGTACTGGCAATGAAGCCTGACTGTATCGTTCTGGATGAACCTACAGCCATGCTGGACCCTGTTGGCCGCAGAGATGTAATGGAAACAATTGAGCGTCTGAATAGAGAAGAAGGCATCACAATTATTCTGATCACTCACTACATGGACGAAGCTGTTCGTGGTGACAGAGTGTATGTCATTGATGATGGTGACCTGGTAATGCAGGGTACACCCAGAGAAATTTTCGTACAGGTGGACAAACTGAAAGAGTTTGGTCTGGATGTGCCTCAGGTAACAGAGGTAACATACCTGCTGCGTAAAGAGGGTATCGATCTGCCCGCAGATATTTTAACGATCGAAGAAATGGTAGGTGCAGTATGTCAATTAAAATAAACCATCTGACCCACATTTACAATGAAGGTACAACTTTCGAAAAAGTGGCACTGAACGATGTGAATATCGAAATCAAGACAGGTGAATTTATCGGTCTGATCGGTCACACAGGTTCCGGCAAGTCCACACTGATCCAGCACCTGAATGGTATCATTTACCCTACACACGGTGAGATCCTGCTGGATGATGAAAATATCCATAAAGACAAAGCAAAGCTGAAGGAAGTGCGCAGACGTATTGGTCTGGCTTTCCAGTATCCTGAATACCAGCTTTTTGAAATGACTGTATATAAAGATGTTGCCTTTGGCCCTACAAACTTGGGCTGGACAAAGGAACAGATCCACGAAAGCGTGGTTTCTGCGCTGGAAATCGTAGGCATCAGCCCTGAAATCTATGAAAAATCTCCCTTTGAGCTGTCCGGCGGTCAGAAACGCCGTGTAGCCATTGCAGGTGTACTGGCGATGAATCCTGAAGTTCTCATTCTGGACGAACCTACAGCGGGTCTGGACCCTAAAGGCAGAGATGAAATTCTGGCAGCCATCAGAAAACTCCATGAAGAAAGAGGTATCACAGTTATCCTGGTAAGCCACAGCATGGAAGATGTAGCAAAACTGGTTGACCGCATCATCGTGATGCACAGAGGTCAGGTTGCTATGACTGGCACTCCCAGAGAAGTATTTGCACATCCCATGGAACTGGAAAAAATGGGTCTGGCAGCACCTCAGGTGAGTTATGTATTTGCGCAGCTGAAAGCGAAGGGCTATGATGTTCCCACAGATGTTTACACTGTGGAAGAAGCAAAAGAAGCCCTGTTGAAATTGGTAAAGCAGGTGAAAGCATGATTAGAGATATTACAATCGGTCAGTATTACCCTGCGGAATCCCCCATTCACAGAATGGACGCTAGGCTGAAACTGGCTATTACATTTATTTTTATTGTTTCACTGTTTGTGGTGAACTCCTTCGTAGGTTATGGCTTTGTGCTGATTTGTCTGGCTCTGGTCATCAAATCTTCCAAAGTGCCTGTGAAGTTTATGCTGAGAGGTCTGAAGAGTATTATGATCATCATCCTCTTTACAGCATTTATCAATCTGTTCCTGACAAGAGGGGAACATGTACTGCTCCATGTGGGCTTTGTTACTGTGACAATGGAAGG
>JAFZDV010000215.1 GCA_017560955.1 Anaerotignum sp. | reverse complement strand
CATCGTTTCCGATGCTTTTTTTATTCCATTCCTTTTTCTTCCTTAGGCATCAGCACATACCAGATAGAACTGGAAATGCAGATGGAAGAATAAGCACCTGCAATGATGCCAACCATCATAGGCAGTGCAAATTCTTTGATAGAAGGAACACCCAGCACATAAATCGCCCCCACTGTAAACAGTGTTGTCAGGGATGTATTGATAGAACGATTCATGGTCTGACTGATACTTTTATCGATTTTCTGCGCTGTTTCTGCAGCAGTATAATATTCCTTATTTTCTCTGACACGGTCAAAAATAACAATGGTAGAGTTGATGGAGTAGCCAAGGATCGTCAGCAGTACGGCAATGAACGTATGGTTGACGGGAATGCGGAACAGCGCATAAGACGCCAGAACCACCAGCACATCATGCAGAAGCGCAATGATGGCGCTGCCGCCTGCCCTTACATCTTTAAAACGAAGAGAAATATACAGCAGCATAACAATACCTGCAATTACCGTCGCTCTGATGGCAGACTGCTGCATTTCGCGGCTGACTGTGCCGCTGATATCATTGGCTTCCTTCAGTTCCGCAGAAGGATGTTTTTCCCATATCTGATTCATCAGTTCCAGTCTGACAGAACCATCAATATGCTGCAGTTTGATCTCTACGGCATTCGTTCCCATGACCTGCTGGATCTGTGGTGCAGACTGCCCTGTCACTTCTTTGATCGTTTCAGTCAGTTCTTCCATTTCATAGGCCTCACCCATATCAATTTCCATGGAAGTGCCGCCTGTAAACTCCACATCCCAGTTCAAGGCACCTCTGCCAGCCTTTGCATTGACCGCCATTGCTCCGAAGCCGATCAGAATGATCACCAGAGAAAGGAGAAAGAATTTTTTTCTGTTTTCAATAATTTTCATCTCTCCGCCTCCTTTATTTCAATCGCAGACCATAATATTTTGGATTATGGATCCCTGCCTGCATCATACTGTTTACGATCACACGTGTAACGAACATCGCGGTAAACATGGAAAGAACGATACCGATCGTCAGGGTTGCCGCAAAGCCTTTTACTGTGCCGCTGCCCATAAAATACAGCACCACTGCGGCAATCAATGTTGTCACGTTGCCGTCCAGAATGGCTGGTGTTGCGCGCTTAAAACCATTTTTAATGGCAACACGCAATGTGTTTCCGCCAATCAGTTCTTCTTTGATTCGTTCAAAAATCACAACATTGGCATCTACCGCCATACCTGCAGAAAGCACCAGACCTGCAATGCCGGGCAGTGTCAGCGTTACTTTGAAAATACTGAGGAAAATCAGTTCCAATCCAATAAAAATGATCAGCGCCCAGTCTGCTGCAAAACCCAGCAGTTTATATTTTGCGATCATAAACAGCAATACCAGTGCAACACCCACAAAACCAGCCATGATACCGCCGGAAAGAGCATCTGCCCCCAGTCTTGCACCTACATTTTTCATCTGCAGAATATTCAGATTGAAGGGCAAAGAGCCTGCACGGATCAGGGATGCCAGTTCTTCCGCTTCTTCGCCGCTGAACTGACCTGTGATCATAGCATGTCCATCTGTAATGCTTGTCTGCACTACAGGAGAACTGATGATTTCATCATCCATAACGATATGGATAACATTACCAATATTTTTTTCTGTTACTTCTGCAAACAATTTTTTGCCTTCTTCATTAAATTCCAGTGCAACATAAGGAACTGTACCGCTGAATTCATCTACAGCACCTACCTGTTTTTCTGCCGCGGCAACCATATCCCCTGTCAGAAGTACTTCTCCTCTGTTATCTACAAATGTCAGCTGACCTGTACGACCAATTTTTTCGATGGCCTCTTCCGCATTTTCCACACCGGGGATCTGCACACGGATGCGTCTGCTGCCTTCTTTCGCAACTTCTGCTTCTGTCCATCCATTCCAGTCCATTCTGCCCTGCAGCAGAGAAACCGCCGCATTCATTTCCGATTCTGATACAAATTCCTGATCAGCCTCATAGACGATATCCACACCGCCGCTCAGATCCAGCCCCTGTTCGATCTGATTCACACTGCATAATTTTTCTGCCCCAACACCAAAATAAGAAAGCACGCCCAATCCGACCGCTGCCAGCAGCATCAGAAAAAGACGCAGTCTGCCATGAAATTTCATACTCTTCGCCAGTCCTTTCTTTCGAATTTAATACGCAAAAAAGGGATGAATCTTTCCACTTGCCCGAAAGGATCCATTCCCCTTTATTTCTTTGACTATGGAACATATTTTAGCATAACTGACAAAATTTTCAAGTATGTTTTCTGTTAACCCCGAGAATACCACCTACAGCACCACCTGCCAGTGCAACTGCAAAAGTCATGACCAGAGAAAGTTCCATTGAAAAGCGGTCCGCCGCAAGACCGATAATAACATACAGCAGTACTACATAGACCGCTCCTGCCGCCATCCCCCACAGGAGTCCTCTTTTCTGCATACAGGACGCCCAGTCAAAACCTGCGGCTCCTGCAGAAAGGGCTGTGCAGACCAGAGATACCATCGGCAGACTTTCTTCTGTCATTTCTGTATATGTAAGCAGTATGCCAAATCCGATAAAAATAATACAGGTGATCGCAAAGGCAACCGCCAGCCCTTTGACCATGCAAAGCAAATTACTCTTTCCTCCACTGCTTTCCTTCTTTTCTCTCTTTTTTCCATCTGTTTTCACCAGAACCACTCCGCCCCTTTTTGTTTCATTTTATGGGCGAGCCGCCCGTTTTATGCTATAATAAAAGAGAAAGGAGTGAAATCCCATGCAATATCCACCTATCGTTGATCTTCATACCCATTCTACTGCCTCTGACGGCACATATACGCCCGCAGAAGCCGCAGAACTGGCGAAAAAAGCAGGCCTTTCCGCCATCGCCCTGACAGACCATGATACCATTGATGGTCTGAAAGAATTTCGGGAAGCAGGAAATGACCTTGGCATAGAAACAATCGCAGGCATTGAGTTTGCTGCCCTCTGGGACAGATATCATCGCCCTGAAATACACATCGTCGGCTTGGGAATCGATCCCGAATGTCCCCTTCTGCTGGAAAGAATGAAAGATATCCAGAAAATCCGTGACGATCGTAACCATAAAATGTGCGAAAAGCTTTCCTCCATCGGTCTTCATATGACCTTTGAAGAACTGGCTGCCAATGCCGGCGGCGATATCATCACCCGTGCCCACTTTGCAAATGTATTACTGCAAAAAGGCCATATCCGTAAAAAAGAAGACGCCTTCAGCCGATATATTTCCCCCGGTCTGCCCGGCTATGTGGAAAGAGAATTCCTCACCCCTGCCCTTTGCATTGAAACCATCAAAAAAGCAGGCGGTGCCGCTGTGCTGGCTCATCCTACGCTATATGGACTGAACATGGAACAGCTGGAGGAACTGTGCAGAGAACTCATCCCCTATGGTCTGGACGGCATCGAATGTCTGTATTCCACTTAT
>JAFZDV010000214.1 GCA_017560955.1 Anaerotignum sp. | reverse complement strand
GCTGAAGCCCACGATACCCAGTTCAATGAATTCCTGCAGGAACAGGTTGTGGGAATGATATGCATTCGCCGCCTCTAAGGAGAACAGCGGATAAATTTCGTTAAATGCCCCGATACCAATACCCGTCTGCCAGTAGTGCTGGATGATGTCAAAAGAAGCACTGTAGATAGACATACGATACAGGGAGGAGGAGTCGTTCATGGTGATGGAACTTGCCAGTCTTGCCCACAGGCTCGCAGGCAGGATAAAAGGCATCAGCATCAGGAAAACTACCCCCAGAGGGATCAGGCGTTTTTCAGACAGCAGCACAAACATACCTGCGGAGAACATCAGACCCAGCATGGCACCACGGGAACCTGTTGCCACCAGACCAAGGCAGATCACACCGAAGCAGGCTGTGTAATACAGTTTGCCAACCCAGCTTCTCATTTTCCACATCATACCTGCCGCCAGAGAGCCGACAAGGATCAGATATTCACCTAATACATTAGGGTTTGTGAAGGTTGCATAGGCTCTTGTCTTGATGTCAAAGTTATTGGCATCGACCCATGCCGCATCCATTTCTACGCCAACGATATACTGATATACCGCATAAAGTGCAATGAGAGCACCCATGCTGATCATTACCCACAGCACAAAATCCAGTTTTTCTTCTGTATCAATAGCATCCTTCGCCACAAAGAATACCGCCATCAGGATCAGGAACAATGCCATGGAAAGCAGCGCCGTAGGGAACGCATAACTGGTCGTACCTGCATACACGATGCAGACTGCAAAACAGCCCAGCAGGACACTTACCATCGTTGTTTTCTGTGCTTTCACTCTGCCAAGGAAGAGCTGAATAACGTACAGGGCAAATGTAGCCAGCACCAGCACCGCCAGAAGCATCGTAGGCAGAACAGGAATCGCCGCCACGCTTGCCGCCAGACACAGGATCAGGAAATTCTGATTGAACAGACGGAAAATGAAACTTTCGCCCATAGCCGCCGCAAAAGCATTATTTCTTCTGCGTACCGCCAAACCGCTCCAGTTTGTCACATTTCTCCAGAAACGAGGCAGGATACCATTGCCTGTACACAGATGGTCATCCCAGTCTGCTCTCAGGAAATTCAGAATAGAGCTGTTTTCAAAAGCATTGGCCCAGCCTTTGCAGATCTTCGCCCAGATACCGCCTGCAATGCTGTCTGTCCACAGAATCGCCAGAATGTTCCAGATTCTTTCAATGAAACGGAAGCAGAAACTATCTTCAATTAAGAAAGACATCTTTTCGATCATAGTATATGTTCTCCGTTTTCTTTTCTTTTTCACAGCAGATACACCCTCAGATGCACCGCCTTTTCCTCTGCCGAGGATTTTTTTCACAATATCAAACACAAAATCGCTTTCTTCGATTCTGAGTAATTTCGCAAATACCATGTAGGATACAACACCCACACCGCCGCAGACACAAAGCAGGATGATCTGTCCCAGCAGTCTGCCTGTCAGAGGATTCAGCACCATTCTGCAGCCAAACACCAGTATCAGCATGCCTGCCGCCGCCAGTACCATTTTCATAAACTGGCCAACCAGAGATTTATCCAGAATATCAGGATACTGCTTCACTGCAGGAACCATCAGTACCGCTGCCGCCGCAGTGGAAGAAACCGCCGCCGCCAGTGCCAGACCGCCGATGCCCATGGGCTTTAACAGCAGCCAGCACATCACTGCATTGATGATGATGGAAACCAGACCGGAATAAAATGGTGTTTTCCCATCCTGATTTGCATAAAAGGCACGGCTCAGGATATTCTGCACACCATAGCCAACCATGCCCAGTGCAAAGAAGAACAGTGCCGCAGAAGTCATTTCCGTTGCCAGCATACCGAATTCACCACGCTGGTAAATCAATGCTACTACAGGTTCCGCCAGAGCCATCAGACCAACTGTCATAGGAATCAGCAGGAAAATCATCGCTCTCAGTGTCCCTCTGACCGCCAGACCAAATTCCTTTTTATCATCGGTCATACGGGAAAATTTGGGGAATACCATATTGGCAATAGCCAGAACGAACACCCCAACGATGATGGTATACAGGTTGTTGGCATATTCCAGCGCAGAAACCCCCAGTTCGCCGTTTGTCACGCCATTATTGGAAAGCTGAGATGCAAAACGGGTATTTACCAGAAAGTTGATGGGCTGGATCCATGTGCTGACCATAACAGGGATCATCAGTTTGCCGATTTTTTTCAGACCTTCATCTTTAAAATGAAAATCAGGTCTGTAGAAATATCCTTTTTTACACAAAGCAGGGATCTGTATCACTGCCTGCATCAGCCAGCCGATGAGGAATGCGATAGTCAGACCATACACGCCAAATCTGTCATTGAACAGGATATAATAAACGATCAGGATACCGTTGGATGCTACACTCAACGCCGCAGGGATGTTGAATTCATCCAGAGACTGCAGGATACCAACGAAAGAAAAGGCAACTGCCGTAAACAGCATCGTAGGGAACAGCATGCGTAACAGTTCCACACACAGTGCCATGGTCTGTGCATCAAAACCGGGTGCAACCAGTCCTGCTACAGGTTTCGCCAGAACCATGCATGCCACTGTAATGACCGCCGTTACCGTGGAAATTACAGTAATGAAACGGTTCGCCAGTCTGTAGGCTTCCTCTTTTCCATATTTCTGCAGATATTCCACAAAAACAGGGATAAAGCTGGCAGAAATGGCAGATGCAAAAATTACATCAAAGAAGGTACGGGGGATTCTGCTGGCTGTTAAAAACGCCGCCGCCTCCATCCCTGTGGCATAATTTGCCGCCAGAAACTGTTCTCTCACCAGACCTAATATTTTCCCGAAAAGGGTGATCAACATCATAAAACTGACGGTCTTTACCGCCTGATTTCCTTTTTCCGACATGATAATAAAACTCCTAAATCTATCTCAAATATTTTTTGCAATGAAATAAGGTGGGCAATGCTCAGAAAATGCGCATCATAACCCACCTTATATAGTACCTCATTATACAGTTTTTTACAAGGAAACCCTGTGATTTTGAATCTTAATTTTTACTTAATATTCACAGCCTCATAGGAAACATTGCCATCTTTCACACGGAAACGCAGCATTGTGTAGTTTTCATTGGCTGTGCCGTCTGCCTGCCACAGGTTAGGCAGGTTGATATAGCGTACACCATCTTTCACAGAAGACCAGTATCCTTTGTTATAGCAGGAAACCACAAATACCTTTTTGCCCTGTTCCACATATTTATTCAGAACTGCACGCAGATAATTTGCCTCTGCTTCACTTCTCCAGTCGGAAGGTGTCTGATCTGTCACAATAACGATTGTATCGTTGTTCGCTTTTTCAATATCCCCTGTAAATTTTGCCCACTGACTTGCATCTGTCGCATTGATGCCGCCATTTGTTGCCGCTACCATGGCAAGGCTCACACCGCCGCGGTTCAGAAAACGATACTGACCTGTCCAGCTAAGGGAATCCAGTTTTTTCGCAGACTGGATATCATTCAGACCACCGTAGATCGCCACATTGGCATTAGCATCCACATAGGATTTCACCTTGCTTCTGGTATCGTTATAAACCTTTTCATCGATTTTTTCTTTGCCTGTGTATGCAATTTTACCTGCCACATTGAAGTAATACGCACCGTCATTCTTCTTTGTCACTGTTTTATTCAGCACATCTTTTTCCGCCGCAACCACAGGTTTTTTCGCCGCTTCCACATCGCCGACAGTCACTGTGATATATGCAATTTTGCCGTCTTTTTCACATTTGATGTTAGTAGAACCTTCACCCTTTGCTGTGAAAACATTAGACTGCATAGTACCTACTGCAGGATTGCCCACAGAGTATTTTGTGCTGGTAGATGCCCAGTACATAAAACCATCTGTATCATACAGTGTCATGGCAATATTCGCTGTTTCGCCCACTTTCAGTTTGATGTTGTCATTCGTGGGTTTCAGTCTTGCTGTTTCGCCGCTGACTGCGCCGATATGGTATGCGCCCATGCCGTTATATGTAGCTGTTACCGTAAATGTGCCTGTTGTGCTGGGTGTAAAAGTATAACCGTCCCAAGCACCTTTCACCCCAATGACAGACAGTTTCACCTGATTTGCAGGGATCTCGATACGATTAAAGTATTTATCCAGACCATACACTGTAAAATCAATACCTCTGCCCTTCAGTGTTCTTGCCGCAGAAGCCTGAATACGGATTTCTTCGATTTTGCCCTGTTTTGCATTCTGGAAAATGCCTACTGCATTGACAACTTTTCTTTCAGAACCTTCAGAGACTGTATTCTGTACAGTCAGTGTTTTATCTTCATTCGTTTTTGCAACCATAGTGGAGGAACCGCCACCATCCAGATGCATGGCTTCATAAGCACCATATTCCTGCATCAGAAGACCCAGTTCCCAATGTGTGGCACCGATACTTTCGCCTCTGCCGTCCACAACCATGAAAATAGCTGTATTACCATCCTTGGATACACCAAAAGCTGTTCTGGGCTGTCTGCCTGTTGCAACTTTGGAATTTGCTGCTGTGATTTTGCCGTCCACCAGCAGTTTGCCGCCGCCGCCAAAGGCTGTTTCCATCTCATCCAGATTTACAGAAGAATTGATGTCCAGCACCACTTCATCGCCCACAGCAAACATATGGGCAGCATTTGTACGGTAATCACCGCTCATCACGATCACATATCCATCCTCAGGCACAGATACTGTCTGGCCTTTTTCAGAAATAAAAGTGATTGTATCATCTACCACAACAAATTTCACCAGATTCTGAAAACGACTGTCCAGAGATGCTGTTGTTGTCATAGCATTAGTATCCAGATATGCAGGGAACACCAGAGATGCAAACTTGTTCATACCCGCCAGTTCCAGCATTTTCTTTTCGTTACCGAATTTCGCTGTCATTTTGAAGTAGTCGAAGAAAGGATTGCCCTTCTCATCCATAAAGAATGCTGCATACTGACCTTCTGTTTTATTCAGCGTTGTACCTGCAGAAATCATTTCCCCATCTTTCACAACAGGGCCAAAGGGTGCAGAATGGGAGCCGCTCAGACCGAAAAAGTCTGCATTCACCCCAGCCACAGCACCATTGTCTGCCAGCATTTTCTTTACTGTTTCTTTCAGACCATAGCCGTTTTTGGATTCCACTTCTCTGATTTCCAGTGTGCTTTCTGTCAGGTCTACCTTCATCACATGGATATTCTGTACCCCTGCGTCCGTCATACGGCTGTTCTTTTCATAAGTCACCCCACGGGTCACGATTTTTTCAGATTTCATTTCATACTGTGTTGCCGCATAAGCTGTTTCCATCCCAAAATAACTCAGGGGAGAAAGCAGCATCATCGCAGCCAGCGCCATACCAATGGTGCGTTTTACCAGTCTTTTTTTCATCCTCTCATCTCCTTATCAAATACACCTTTTTATTCTGACGGAACTTCTTCCCGAAAGTTCCACTATTTTT
>JAFZDV010000213.1 GCA_017560955.1 Anaerotignum sp. | reverse complement strand
CTCCGTAAATATGGGATACGCCCCAGAGAGTGGGCAGAGATGACGGTGCCTGAGAGAATGTTTTGCTGTGCGGCCATTGAACTGGAGTTAGAGGCGGCAGGAAGATAAGGGGGAGAAGGCATGGAGAAGGAAAGAAAAGGATTGTTTGAGAGGCTGATGGATTTCTGGCAAGAGAAGATCCATACGGCCGGAGAAGACAGGATCGGATTCTGGTATGAAAAGGATTCTTTGGAAGAACATTTTTCTGAGATGGGTGCTGTGGCTGATGTGAGCCGAAAGGAAGTGCAGAAAAACTTTTTTCCTGAGATGGAAGAAAAACGGCAGAGGCTGCAGGAGATGTTTTCTGCAGAAAAAGCAGAGGAACCAAAGAAAAAGAAGGAAAGTGTTTTTGCGGAATCGGTGCAGATGTTCAAAGAAAATGAAGAAGCGGAGAGAAGAAAAAGTGCACAGGTTTTACTGTGGGAAGTGCCTGGGGCGGAAAAGAAAAACAGGGAAAGTATTGCAATTGCTGTGCAGGAAGAAAAGGCAAAAGGAGAAAGGATTGCGCCTGTGGTTCGGGCAGAAAAGGCAGCGGAATCTTTTACAGAGGAAAAAGAGGAAGACCGAGAAATGTCTGCAAGGATAGAACAGCAGAAGACGGCGGAGATAGATGTGGAAAAACTGATGCAGCAGATCACGAAAAAGTTATGGGAAGAGCGGGAAGGCTGCGGCAGACGGCTCAGATAAAGGAGGAGAAGAGATGCTGGAAATTATCAGGCAGCTGGCACTGGATATTGCAGAAACGGGGGCGGATTTCTGTGTTGGCATTGTAACAGCCCAGCAGCCGCTGACCATTCGGCTGGAGGAAGGGCTGGAACTGACAGAAGAGTTTCTGGTTCTGACGGAAAATGTGATGGAACAGGAAGAAACAGGGATGATAGAATTCAGCGGCGGAGAATGGCGCAGCTACAGAATGAAAAGAAACAGGAAACTGCTGAATGGCGAGGCTGTAGTGCTTCTCAGGGCGGCAGATGGACAGCAGTATCTGGTGTTGGGAAGAACGGAAAAGGGGGAAGGATATGCTACCAAAGCAGGAAATGGAAATTGATATGATGACCATGGAAAAGAAAACGATTCCGAGCCTGACATGGAAAATCAATGAAGAACGGGCAGAGGTAAGGGGAACGACAGACGGATTGGAAGCAATGCGGCAGTCGGTTGGCAAAATTCTGCAGACAGAGCGATATCGATATGCGGTATATGACTGGAATTATGGAATTGAACTGGAAGGATTGTATGGGATGAGAGTGTCTTATGTGATCCCCGAACTGAAGAAACGTATCGAGGATGCCCTGCTGGCAGATGACAGGGTGACGGCAGTGACGGATTTTTCTTTTTCACAGGAGAAAGGCAGTGTGACAGCAGCCTTTGTGGTACACACGATTTTTGGTGAAATGAAGGCGGAAAGGATGGTGGATATCTGATGGTAAGTTATGAAACGCTGATGGAGCGGAAACTGGATATGGTGGAAGATAGAAGGGACAAAAGACAGGGCAGTCTGATTTATGATGCGCTGGCACCAAATGCAGCAGAAACAGCAACTTTTTATACAGAACTGGAATTGCTGGAGGACAGAACCTTTGCGGATACGGCAAAGGGTGATGACCTGACCCGACGGGCGGCAGAAAGAGGAATCCTTCGAAAGGATGCAGTAAAGGCAACTTTTTACGGCAGTTTTCTGGATGAAAATGGCGGTGAATTTGTTGTTGAAAAAGGAACACGATTTTTTCTGGAAGAGTTTTATTATGTGGTGACAGGCAAAGAGGTGGATGGCAGATATGTGCTGGAGTGCGAAACGGCAGGTGCCTGTGGTAATCAGTACCTTGGGAATCTGGTGCCTGTGGAAACGATGATGGGACTGGCAGAAGCGACACTGACAGAACTGCGGACAGACGGCGAAGATGAAGAAGCAGATGATGAACTGCGGAAACGATATTTTGCCAGTTTTGAGGCAGACGCCTTCGGTGGGAATGTGGCGGATTACAGAAGGATGATCAACAGTCTGCAGAATGTAGGCGGTGTGAAGGTATACCCTGTATGGCAGGGAGGCGGCACAGTGAAAGTGATCATCATCGATCAGGGCTGGAGAAGACCAGGGGAAACGGAACTGGCTGACTTGCAGGCGCAGATCGATCCTGAAAAAAGAGGGGAAGGTTATGGTATTGCACCCATTGGGCATCGGGTAACGGCAGAAGGTGTTACGGAAATGCCTTGCAATATTACGTTAGGACTGACCTTGGCAGAAGGGGCTGTTCGAGAAACAGTTCTGGAAGAGATGCGAAAAAGATTTGAAGCATATCTGGAAGAATTGCGAAAAAATTGGGCAGACAGCACACATCTGACAGTACGCATCAGTTATCTGGAAAGCCGTGCTTTGGAAACGGAAGGTGTAGTAGATGTTTCTGACTGTTGTATCAATGACGGAAGCGGTAATCTGATTCTGAAAGAAAATGAAGTGCCTGTGTTAGGTGAAATCGGGGTGACAGCATGATGGAAAACAGATATCTGTATTATCTGCCGGATACCGTAAGAGAACTGCAGGAATTTCAGAAGCTGGGTGAAATAGAAGGTGTTATACTGGCGGAAGCGGCGCTGGCAAAAGATGCAGTGGTGAATAACCAATGGATCCTGACGGCAGAAAAAAGCGGGCTGCTGCGTCTGGCGCGGATGATGGGGCTGCATGGTGCAGAGGTGATGGAAACAGAAAAGCTCAGAGAGGAAATCCTTTTTCGGTGGAACAGCAGAAGTCCATATACACTGTTTCACTTACAGGATTGGCTGGATAACTGTCTGGGTGCAGGCGGCTACACGGTGGAGGTGCGGCAGGAACAGTATTTACTGCAGTTGGTTTTAGAGCTGTGGGTAAAAGAGAAAAAAGCATTTCTGGAAAAACACCTCAGAAAAATCATTCCGGCAAACCTGATGCTGGAAGTGAAACTGAATACAAACACTTACAGAAAACTGCAGGTGATGACCCATGGGCAGATGAAGGAAATGAAATGGAAATATGGGCAGGTCGGTTTAGAAGATCTGTCGGCATATGGATAATGGGGAAAGATCGAATGTAAATCTATTGCATTCGGTCTTTTTTTCGTTGAAGAAAAGGGGTACAATAAGAAAAAGACTTTTCAGGAGAAGACAAATGGAAGAAAAACGAATTTCGCAGAATAATCCTTTGGGATATGCTCCTCTGAGCGGACTGATGCGAAAGTTTGCCATCCCTTCTATTATCAGTATGCTGGTGAATTCGCTGTATAATATGACAGACCAGATTTTCATTGGCCATGTGGTAGGGATGTTGGGGAATGCGGCGACGAATGTTGCCTTTCCCATGACGATGCTGATGATCGCTTTTGCACAGCTGATCGGTGTCGGCACAGCGGCAAATTTTAATATCAGCCTTGGAGCGAAAAAAGAAGAAGATGCAAAGCATTATATTGGAACAGGTCTGACCATGACGACTGCAATTGGTCTGCTGTTCTTCCTTTTTGTGTTTATTTTCAAAACGCCTTTGCTGGAAATCTGCGGTGCAACAGAAAATGTACTGCCTCTGGCAGAAACATATCTGGGCATTACAGCAATCGGGTTGCCGTTTATGCTGTTTTCCAGTACAGCAAGTATGCTGATCCGCGCAGATGGCAGTCCGTCCTATTCCATGGCGTGTACGGTCAGTGGTGCAGTGCTGAATGTATTTCTGGACTGGCTGTTTATGTTTGTGTTCCATTGGGGACTGGAGGGGGCGGCTCTGGCAACGGCTGTCAGTCAGTTTGTTTCTTTCCTGCTGAGTATCTGTTATTTTCCGAAATTCAGAACATTCCCCATTCGAAAGAATATGCTGGGTATCCGCAGGGATTATGCAGTAAAGATTGCAAAGTTTGGTATCAGTAATTTTCTGAATCATACGATCATGATGGCGGTGGCTATCGTTCTGAATAATTCTCTGGCATATTACGGAGCAATGACTGTTTATGGAAAAGATATCCCACTGGCGGTTTCCGGTGTGGCAACAAAGCTGAACAGTATCATGGTAGCCTTTGTTGTAGGCCTGTCCCATGGCTGTCAGCCGATCCTTGGATTTAATATCGGGGCGAAAAATTATGACCGTGTGAAGGCAACATACAAAATGGCGGTAAAAATCGGGATGTGCTTCAGTGTAGCGGCTTTTCTGCTGTTCCAGTTCTTCCCCAGAGAGGTCATTTCTGTATTTGGTGCAGGCGACCCTCTGTATTATGATTTTGCAGAAAAATATCTGCGGATCTATATGTTCATGGTATTTACCTTTGGGCTGCAGCCCATTACAGTCAACTATTTTACCAGTATTGGTGCAGTCAGACAGGGCATTGTTTTATCGGCCTCCAGACAGGGATTCATCCTGCTGCCGATGCTGCTGATCCTGCCACAGTTTTTCGGCCTGAATGGTGTGCTGTTTGCAGGGCCTGTTTCTGACGGGCTGGCGGCGATGCTTTCTATTACTATGGTGACCATCAATTTCAAGGGGCTGGCGAAACTGCAGGAAAAGGAGAAAAGAGGCTGAGTTTCCGCAAAAAACAGTTGCGGCCATGGGAAGATTGTGTTACAATATACAAATCATGGGGAAAAGTGTCCCCGTTATAGCTGAGATAACATTCGGAAACGAATGAAGATACAGGAGGTTTTTCATATGTCTACAATCGGTACAGTATTAACAGTGGCTTTAATCATTATTACAGTTATTCTGGCAAGCATTATTCTGATGCAGTCCAAACGTTCTGCTGGTCTGGGCGCAGTTGGCGGCGGCAGCGGTGCGGATTCTTTCTGGAGCAAAAACAAAGCAAACTCCGTGGAAGGTAAACTGGAAAGATATACAAAGATTCTGGGCGCAGCATTCATGATCATCGCGTTCATCGTGAATCTGGTAGGTTAAGAAAAGTGAAAGAGATGCCGATAACGGTATCTCTTTTTTTATAAGTTTCAATGTTTTGGGGAAAGTAAGAAAAAACAAGGAGAACATTTATGGAACAGAATGACATTATGCAGGCGAGGAAAGAACGCATCCTTGCCTATATCAGAAGTGAAGCATATATCCCTATGAAACGCAGAGATTTAAGGGTGATGATGGATGTGCCAAAGGAAGATCTGCCTCTTTTTGAAGAACTGCTGCAGCAGCTGATCGATGAAGGCCATCTGTTTGAAACAAGAAAAGGCAAACTGGCATCTCCCAAAGATCTGCAGATGGCAACAGGTTCTTTTATTGGTCATGCAAGAGGCTTTGGTTTTGTAACACCCGATGAAGGCGGCGATGATGTTTTTATCCCTGCCAGTGAAACCATGGGTGCTATGCAGAAGGATAAGGTACTCTATAAAGTGCTTCATAAGGCGGAAAAAGGCAAGAAGGCTGACGGCGTGATCGTAAAAATTCTGGAAAGAGGGATGCAGCGTATCGTTGGTACTTTTGAAGCCAGCAATAAAGGGTTTGGCTTTGTGGTTGCCGATGATAAGAAAATTGCAAAAGATATCTTTATTCCTAAAAACCATACCAAAGGCGCAGTCAGCGGCCATAAGGTAGTGTTGGAAATCACTGATTATGGCGAAGACAGACGCAACCCCGAAGGGAAAGTTGTGGAAATTTTAGGTCATATCAATGACCCAGGGGTGGATATTCTGTCTGTTATCCGCAGACATGAACTGGCAGTGGAATTTCCTGATGAGGTTTATGCGGAAATTGAAAATCTGGAAACAGAGGTCAGAGAAGAAGATAAAGTGGGCAGAGAAGATATTCGTGACTGGCTGACTATCACCATTGACGGCGAAGATGCAAAGGATCTGGATGATGCTGTTACCATGAAAAAACTGGGCAACGGCAACTATGAACTGGGTGTTCATATTGCGGATGTTTCTCACTATGTAAGAGAATATACAGAACTGGATAAAGAGGCTTATGCAAGGGCGACCAGTGTATATCTGGTGGATAGAGTCATTCCTATGCTGCCCCATAAACTGAGTAACGGCATCTGTTCTCTGAATCCCCATGTGGACAGACTGGCGCTGAGCTGCATCATGGAAATCGACCAGAAGGGCGAGGTTGTGGCTCATCGTATTGCAGAAACAGTCATCAATTCCGATTATCGTATGACTTATACAGCGGTAAGAGAAATTCTGGAAGACGGCACACCGGAACTGCTGGAACAGTACCGTGAGATCATTCCCATGCTGGAAGATATGGAAGAACTGCGTCAGATCCTTGGCAGAAAGAGAAGAAAAAGAGGTTCTGTGAACTTCGATCTGCCTGAATCTAAAATTATTCTGGATGAAAATGGTAAACCTGTGGATATCAAGCCCTATGAAAGAAGCATCTCCACAAATATGATCGAAGAATTCATGCTGGTTTGTAATGAAACGATCGCAGAAAATTCCTTCTGGCAGGAAATGCCCTTCATGTACCGCAGTCATCAGGAGCCTGATGAGGATAAGTTGGAAAAAATGGAACAGTTCATTCGCGGTTTTGGCTATCACCTGAGAAAGAAAGATGGTGAAATTCATCCCAGAGAAATTCAGAAGGTGCTGCGTGAAGCGGAAGGGAAACCTGAGGAACATATCATTACCAGAATGGTTTTAAGAAGTATGATGCAGGCAAGATATACAGCGGATAACGGCGGTCATTTCGGTCTGGCGGCAAAATATTACTGCCACTTTACTTCTCCCATCCGCAGATATCCCGATCTGGAGATTCATCGTATGATCAAGAAAATGCTCCATGGGGAACTGGATGAAAAATCTTCTGCAAAATATCGTCAGAAAATGCCTGAATGGGCAAAACACTGCTCTAAACAGGAACGCGTGGCAGAGGATGCGGAAAGAGATACAGATACGCTGAAAAAAGTAGAATTCATGGCAGATAAAATTGGTGAGATCTACGAAGGTATTATCTCCGGTGTGACAGGCTGGGGCATTTATGTGGAACTGCCCAATACCATCGAAGGTATGGTTGCGCTGAATCAGCTGGATGATGACTTCTATGAATTCGATGATAAAAATATGCTGGTTTATGGCAAGCGAACAAAGAAAACATATCGTCTGGGCGACCGTGTACTGGTTTATGTTGCGAAGGTGGATCGTATGATGGGTACCATTGATTTTATGTTTGAAGATGATTTTGAAATGTTTGAAGATTAATGAAAAAAGACACTCTCAGAAACGAGAGTGTCTTGCTTTTTAGTCGCGGATAGCTGCATGGATCAGATCATCGCCCAGATAGAATGCATATTGTGTGACACCGGGGAATTTATCTTCAGGCAGGAAATTACCTTCGATTTCGATATGCCAGCCAAAACCTTTGTATGTGCCACTGCCGCCATCATCAGCAATTTCTGCAGGACGGGCGAAGATGGGCATTTCAAAGCTGTTCAGGCGAAACAGGTCTGTAGCAGCGCAGATAAACCATAGAAGAAAACAAAATAAAAAAATCAGAAATAATTTTTTGACGAGTTTAATGGAATACATGGGAAAGCTCCTTTCATTGCTTTTTTTCATCATAGCAGAAAAAGCGATTTCTGTAAAACGATAGAAATATTTGTAATGGAATCGTCATTTGATTTTTTCTGCATAGTATGATATAGTGTATTCTGCAGTAGAAGTTGCGAAAGAAGGTGAACTGTATGGCAAAAGCGAAGGGTACAAAACTGATTGCCCAGAATAAAAAAGCATATCATGACTACTTCATCGAAGAAACCATACAGGCTGGTATTTCTTTGGCTGGTACGGAGGTAAAAAGCCTGCGTGCGGGCAAGTGCAGTCTGAAGGAAAGCTATATCCAGATCAAGGATGGCGAAGCCTTTATTTATAACATGCACATCAGCCCCTACGAACAGGGCAATATCTTCAACAAAGATCCTCTTCGCCCCAGAAGACTGCTGCTGCATAAAGTGCAGATCCGCAAATGGGACCATGAAGTCCGTGCAGCGGGTTATACAATCATGCCTCTGAAGGTGTATTTTGACCGCAGCTATGTTAAAATCGACATTGCATTGGCAAAAGGTAAAAAACTCTACGATAAGAGAGATACCATTGCGAAAAACGATGTACGCCGTCAGGCGGAAAAAGATTTTAAAATCAGAAATCTTACTTTGTAAGATCAGTCGTTTCATCACCATATTCTTACCTGTGTAGGTGAAGAGTTTCACTACAAGGGGGTGTAATGGTTTCGACGGGAGTCTTGAAAGTAGGGATAGCCATCCGCGGACCAGTGAACCGCGTCATCAAGCTGGAACCTTTTTTAAAAAGAAACGACAAAAATAATTTTGCACTGGCTGCCTAATTAACGGCGCCTGTCGGCCTCTGGTTTCTCACCGCTAGAGATCCCGGCATCGACTTGGTGGGGCACTTTTCTGCCTAAGCTTTGCGGTAGGAAAAGATTCATGAAGCTACTGAGGGACAAAGCCTGTCATTCGGCGTTGTAACGAGGGAATGTCAAAAGACTGACTGTGATGGGAGAAGTTCTTATGGATGGGTTTTCGGACAGGGGTTCAATTCCCCTCATCTCCATACTTGATTATCACGTAATGGCAATCGTTGCCAGAAGCCGTGATACACAGCACATACCTAGGATAGACTGGGTATGTGCTTTTTATTTTCAGTCGTATATGAAGATGTTCAAGAAAAATATTTTTTTGACAAAAAACAGTAAACATTCTGAGAATTTGCT
>JAFZDV010000212.1 GCA_017560955.1 Anaerotignum sp. | reverse complement strand
TTCCACTGTACGAATCTGCCGGAAACCATTTTGCCTTCGGACATTTCATTCTGACAAAAAGGACATTTCATATCGGGTCACTCCTTACTCTTTTTCTGTAGGTGTCAGCACTGTATTATCTGTTGCATCCCCTTTGACACGGAACATACTGTCTTTGGGTAATACATCTGCAGTCATCACGCCCGATGCTGTTACTTTGTCTTTGTTATCTTCATCTGTGAATTCGATCACCAGATATTCCACATCTGCATCAGGCTTTGTGCCGAACAGACCCTGAGGTTTACCAACATAATAAATCAGATATTCCTCAGCTGCTTCTTCTGCGTCGCCCAGATCTGCAATAACTTCTTCTCTTGTCATACCAACAAAACGGGTACGGTCTACCAGATCCTGAATCATCAGCTGACGGTCATTCCCCTGATAGTTCACCCATTTTTCTGTTTCAAAACCCGTTCTGGTATCATGGATACGACCGCCGATAAACACAACAACCGCCAGAACCACCAGAATGGCTACGATGATCTTATCCTTTGCTTTTAATTCCATTGCGAATCCCTCCTCAGGAAATCCATTTGAAGCCTTTATAATAGCGCAACACGACTTTACCCAGAATCTCATCCTCATGGACAAATTTATCCTCCCAGTAACGGGAATCCAGAGAATGGTTACGGTTATCGCCCATCATGAAATAACTGTCCTCAGGAACGATATAAGGACCAAAATCCCCCATGGTCATTTCTGCGATATAGTCCTCTTTCAGGGCTTCACCGTTGACATAGACCGCGCCGTCCGCCACTTCGATCACATCCCCCTCCGCACCAATGATGCGTTTTACATACAGGGTCTTGCCTGTGGGGTCATCGGGATAGCGAAATACAGTAACATCCCCTTCCTGTGGTTCATCAAACCAGTAGGAAGTTCTCAGGGCAAGGATACGGTCACCGGGCATGATGGTATTTTCCATGGAACCCGTAGGAACTTCTGCATTGACGATGAGGAAAGAATTGACTGCCCCCGCCAGCACCAGCGCCAGAACGATGGTCTTGATCCAGCTGATGACCTCTGTTTTCACTGTACTGCTCATCTGCCCATCTCCCTTCGGGAAATTATTTCAGGAAGCCGTTGATGATCTGTGCTTCCGCTTCGTCTTCTGTCAGACCCAGTGTCATCAGTTTTGTCAGCTGATCGCCTGCAATTTTACCGATAGCCGCTTCGTGGATCAGAGATGCATCCACATGGTTTGCTGTGATTTCGGGTTCAGCCGCAACGATACCGTTATCCATGATGATGGCGTCACATTCAGAGTGGCCATAGCATTCTGCGTTACCGTTGATTTTGGAACGGAACAGCTGTCTGGAGTTGTCTTTCGCTACGGAACGGGAAATCAGTTTTGCGCTGGAGCCTGTACCGTCCAGATCTACATCAAAGGATGTTTCTGCATACTGGTCGCCGTGTGTCATGATCTTTTCTTTGATGATCATTGTTGCACCGTCAGCCAGTTTTGCGGAGGAGATTCTCTTTGTGGAGTCTACGCCCTTCAGCTGAACTGTGTCCATTTCGATGTAAGCGTTTTCTTCCGCTACGATATGTGTCTGAGGGTTGATGATACGTTTGCCGTTACCATCACCATCACCAATGTGTTTTTCTTCATAAATGATCTTCGCATTTTTGCCTACGAAGAAACGGTGGATACCTTCGTGGATAGAGTCATCACAACCGCAGTTATGGATACCACAGCCAGCGATGATCTTGATTTCCGCACCTTCGCCGATGTGGAAGTCATTGTAAGCCACGTCGTGTACGCCATCGGATGTGATCAGCGCAGGGATATGCACGTCTTCATTTTTTGTAAAGGGTTTTACATAGATATCCAGACCTTCGCCGTTGGGCTTGGGTACGATGTCGATGTTTTCTGTAGATTTTCTGCCTTCGGATTTACCATTGTTACGGATGTTGAATGCACCTGTAGAAGGGATATTCATCATGCCGGATACTTCATTCAGCAGATTTTTTACGATGTCGTTCAGCATTATTTGTTACCTCCCATCAGAACTCTGCAGCCTGTTTCCAGACCGAACAGACCGGGCAGTACTTCTTCTTTTGTACCGATCTGTTTTACTTCACCGCCGCTCAGCAGAACTACCTGGTCAGCGATATCCAGGATTCTTTCCTGGTGAGAAATGATCATGATGGAACCCTGAATTTCTTCGTGCATTTTTTCAAACACATCGATCAGGTTTTTGAAGCTCCACAGGTCGATACCTGCTTCGGGTTCATCGAACAGTGTCAGTTTTGTTTTTCTTGCCATAACTGTTGCGATTTCGATACGTTTCAGTTCACCGCCGGACAGGCTGGAGTTTACTTCACGGTCGATATAATCTTTTGCGCACATGCCAACTTCTGCCAGATACTGACAAGCTGCTGCTGTGGACAGTTCCTGACCGCTAGCCAGTGTGATCAGGTCTTTTACAGTTACGCCTTTGAAACGAACGGGCTGCTGGAAAGCAAAGCTGATGCCTGCCTGTGCACGTTCTGTGATGTTCATGTTTGTGATATCCTGACCATCCAGAATGATCTGGCCGCTGTCAGGTGTTACGATACCGGCGATGATTTTTGCCAGTGTGGATTTACCACTGCCGTTAGGGCCTGTGATTACGATGAATTTTCTGTCATCGATTGTCAGATTGACGTTATTCAGAATCTGTTTGCCATCTGCGGAGAAGCAGATATTCTTCAGTTCTAACATAGTACGATTCCTCCTGTTTATGAAAATTTCTTTTCGAAAATTTTTTCATGTGATATTCCGCCTTACCCCTAAAAATAGACACAAGACGCTATTTTTTATTATAGTCCCAAAATGCAGAAAATGTCAATGTTTTTGCCTATTCCCACCATTTTTATCGGGCAAAAAAGGATTCTCTTGAAAGGATTTCTCCTCTGTGGTACATTTATTACAGCAAATTCTGATTTTTTATGAGAAAAGGAGAGAGATCAATGCTCGGTTTTCATACAGACGGCATCCGTTTTTTCGGTGCCTCCGACAGCCTTCTGGAAAAGGCAAAAAAACACAAACTGCCCATCGTAAAAAAATCCACAACAAACACACTGGTTTTTGCCATCGATACTGCAGAACCTCTGACAAAAAAACTCTATGCCACATCTTTTCTGGCACCTCAGGCCCCTTGGTTTTCCTGCTTTGTAGGTGATGCAGAAAGACCTGCGGACTATTCCCTGCACTTTGCCACAGAAGATGACCTGTTCGACTTCATTCTGGCTATGTATTACTGTTCTCTGGGTTTCCTTCATCTGGATTTCGACCTGCCTGAACTGTTTGCCAAACTGAACCCCGG
>JAFZDV010000211.1 GCA_017560955.1 Anaerotignum sp. | reverse complement strand
TGAAAATGAAATCGTAAAATTGTTTGAAAAATAAAAGTCTGAGAAATATGATCTCAGACTTTTTATTTTATTACATCTTTTTTGATTTTCAGTTTGCCTTCAAAACCATTTTCATTTTCTGCAAAAGTGGAACGGCGCACTGTGTTTTTTCCATATTTCATTCGGATCAGATCCATGGCGGCATCGGCTTTTTTCTGTTTAGACCAGTCTTCTTCCAGAATGGAAAGCTGGATGCAGTCTTCGGCGCAGAGTTTGCCAGCCCGTACGCCAAGCAGACGCAGGGGTTCTTTTTTCCATGCGGTATCGAATATTTCTTTCGCTGTTTCATAAACAGCATTGGTGCAGTCGACTGCGTTCATCAATTGTTTCTGATGAGAGTAGACTTTGAAATCAGAGGATTTGAAGGTGACGGCGATTTCCTGTGCACAAAGTTTGTGCCCTCTCAGTCGCATGGCAACTGTTTCAGAAAGAGCAAGCAGGATCTTATATGCTGTTTCCCTGTCTTCCACATCAAAGGAAGTGGTAGTGGAGTTACCAATGGATTTCAGTTCTTCTGCTTCTGACTCAGGCACAACAGGGCTGTCATCGATACCGTTCGCATAGGCATGGAGCATTCTGCCGTAACTTTTGAATTCCTTTTCCAGAAGGGGTAAGGGGAATCTTGCCAGTTCTCCGATAGTGTGGATGCCCATCTGATGCAGACGAGGGGCGGTCCTTCTGCCGACCATGAACAGTTCTTCCACAGGCAGCGGCCACATCTTGGGTTCTATTTCTTCTGGAAAAAGAGTGATGAGTTTGTCGGGTTTTTCCAGTTCACCTGCCATTTTTGCAAGGATCTTGTTGCAGCTGACACCGATATTGACAGTGAATCCCAGTTCATTTCTGATGCGCTGGCGGATTTTTTCTGCCGTTTCCAAAGGCGGTCCTAACAGCTTTTCCATACCGGTATAATCCAGAAATCCTTCATCAATGGAGAATTGTTCGATTCGGTCGGAATATTCTGATAAAATGGCAAACATAGCCTTGGAATTCTGGGAATATAAAGGAAAGTTCGGCGGCACACATACCAGTTCAGGACATTTGCGTAATGCCATGGCAATGGGTTCACCCGTTACGATGCCGTATTTTTTTGCAGGCGTGGATTTGGCAAGAACGATACCATGTCTGCTTTCACTGTCACCGCCAACAATGGAAGGGATTTCACGCAGATCAGTTTCTTCGCCGTTTTTCAGACGGTCTGCTGCTGTCCAGCTTAAAAATGCGCTGTTGACATCGATATGAAAAATGATACGCGACATGAAACTCACCTCCACAAAATACGAACATATATTCTTGTTTAAGTATAGCAGAAAAGTGATTTCTAATCAACCTTCCGTTGAAAGAAATCAGTTTCTCTTTTATAATGAAGAAAATGAAAAAGAGGTGAAATACCATGAAATATAAGAAAACAATAGGCTGTGTCTGCGCATTGCTGCTTGCTTCATTCCTTTACTGGCAGGATAACGGCCTTATGCTGACTAAAATGACATATGCAGGAGATATCCCTCAGCCCTTTGATGGATATAAAATATTGCAGGTATCTGATCTGCAGAATAAGGTTTTCGGAAGAAATCAGAAACCGCTTCTGAAGAAAATCAGTAAGTCTTCTCCTGATATTATTGTGATCACAGGCGATTTGTTAGATAGACACGAAGGCAGAACAGATGTAGACAGTGCGATGGATTTTATCCATGAAATCATCCGTATTGCGCCTGTTTATTTTGTCAGCGGCAACCATGAACACCAGAGCGGAGAATGGGATATCCTTCTGGAAGAACTCATTGCCGCGGGGGTGACGGTTTTGGATAATGGCAAATCCATCATTGACAGAAATGGTGAAACCATTACGCTGATTGGTCTGGCAGATAAAAGCGTGAATCAGCATTATGACAAAATGCTTCATACACTGATGGCAGGTCAGGAGGGCAGTTTCAACATTCTGCTTTCCCATAGACCTGAACTGTTTGAAACCTATGTACAGGAAAATATCGATCTTGCCTTTACAGGTCATGCCCATGGTGGTCAGATCATCATTCCTTTCCTCAGACAGGGGATCTTTGCGCCTCATCAGGGTTTCTTCCCGAAATATACAGAAGGCATGCATGAAAAAGATGGCACTGTGATGGTGGTCAGCAGAGGACTTGGCAACAGCAGTTTTCCTTTCCGCATTTTCAACAGACCTGAACTGATTGAAGTGACATTGACAGCGAAATAAGGCTGTACGCAAATACAATTTTATGATAGACTATATAAGATATGCAGAGTGATCTGCAAATAACAGGAAAAACAAGGAGGAATTACAATGAATCCCATCGTAACATTTGAACTGAACAATGGCGGTATCATCAAAGCGGAACTGTATCCTGAAATCGCCCCCAACACAGTAAATAACTTCATCTCTCTGGTGAAAAAAGGTTTCTATGACGGCAAAATCTTCCACAGAGTAATCCGTGGTTTCATGATCCAGGGCGGTTGTCCTGAAGGCACAGGCATGGGTGGCCCCGGTTACCACATTGCAGGTGAATTCAGCTGGGCAGGTTTCAAAAATGATCTGAAACACACAGCTGGTGTACTGTCCATGGCTCGTTCCATGCATCCTCACAGCGCAGGTTCTCAGTTCTTCATCATGCATGAAAACTCTCCTCATCTGGATGGTCAGTATGCTGCTTTCGGTAAAGTAATCGAAGGTATGGAAATTGTGAACACAGTTGCAACAACAAAAACAAACAGACAGGACAGACCTGTAGTAGATCAGGTTATGGTGAAAGTAACAGTTGATACTTTCGGCGTGGAATATCCCGAACCTCAGAAAATGTAAAATAGCTCGCAAAGAATAAAAACCAAGTACCTGCTTGCAGAAGTACTTGGTTTTTTATTTTGCGTAAGGTTTGCGGAGCAAAACATGAGTATTCCAAAGGAATACGAATGAGATTTTTATGGATAAAAAAGAAAAAACCCTTGAAAAATCAAGGGTTTGCTATGCGCCTGGTGGGACTCGAACCCACACGCTGTCACCAGCGTCAGATTTTGAGTCTGATGCGTCTGCCAGTTCCGCCACAAGCGCATAATTATTGCTTGACTATACTATCATAAAACAAAAAGTATTGCAAGTTTTTTTCTTTGAAAAATATTTTGTAATATAATAAATTATTTGTTGTATGTTCATAATTTGTTCAAACCGCTATAGTAGAATAATATCATAAACGAAAATAGCCCAAAGGCAGAAACGCATTGGAGTGATAGATATGTTAGATTTTGAAGATGTAACACCCAGAAAGAAAAGTACAGAGAATACGGAAGAAACAGTGGATACTTCTGCAGAAGGATTGAAAGAACCCGAAATGGAAGAAGTCGTTCCTGAAACTGCAGAAAAAGATTCTTCTGCTGAGTCTGATCATTCCGAACAGGAGGAAGTCCATGAGAAGGAGCCTGCTCCTCAGCCTGGTGTAAGGGAATATCATTATGAAGAACAGGTGAAAAAGCCACCTAAAAAGAAAAAAGGATGGGCAAAATTTGTAGTTGGCTGCCTGATCATCGGTATTGCAGGTGGTGCAAGTATCGGTGCAGGTTATGGTGTTGTGGATAACCTGATGAGCGGCAGAAATGTAGTCACAGGAACGCCTGAAGGTATTCAGAAAGCATCTAGCGGAGAAGTGTATTCTGCGACGGAAATCGTAAAAGCGGTAAAACCTTCCGTAGTAAGTGTTTCTACCAAAATCTCCGGTATGACCAGCTATTTTGGTGCGTTCAATGTTCCCTTTGAATCTAAAGGTGCAGGCAGCGGCGTCATTTTCTATTCCGATGACAGCCGAGTTGCCATTGCTACCAATAACCATGTGATTGAAAATGCCGATACTATCTATGTGACATTTGAAGGGGATATCAGTGTTCCTGCAAAGGTCATCGGCGCAAGAAGTGAATCTGATCTGGCGGTACTTACAGTCAGCTGGAAGGATCTGAATGATGCTGGTATCGAGCAGGTAACAACAGCGGTATTTGGTGATTCTGATGCACTGGAAGTTGGCAGTGAGGTCATTGCCATTGGTAATGCAATGGGTATGGGGCTTTCAGCGACAGATGGTATTATCAGTATGAAAGAACAGACCATCAATATGGAAGGAAATAAGCTGGGGGTTCTACAGACCAGTGCAGCTATCAACAGTGGTAACAGCGGCGGCGCCCTGGTAAATGCCAGCGGTGAAGTGATTGGCATCAATACAGCAAAATATAATTCTGCAATGGTAGAGGGCATGGGATATGCCATCCCCAGTAACTATATCATTCCCATTGTAGAGGAACTGCTGCAGACTGGCACACAGCCAAAACCTTATATCGGCATCACAGGTACAAATATTACAGAAGAAACTGCTCCCATGTATAAACTGCCTGTTGGTGCACTGGTGCTTGAAGTGACAAAAGGCGGACCTGCAGATAAGGCAGGTTTGCAAGTAGGCGATGTCATCACACAGTTCAATGGTCAGACTGTGATGGATATGGATTCCCTTGTGGAAAGTGTGAATGCTGCAAAAATCGGCAGTACGGTAGATATGTATGTCATCCGTGACGGCAATGATGGTGTGGAACTGAAAATTAAAATTGAAGATAAAAACAGTTAAAAAAAGAGGACATCTAGTAGATGTCCTTTTCTTATTTTTCCGTTTTTCTTCTGGCAGCAGGGGTTGCATCAAAGGTATGGTTTCTGCCAAGCATATACGCCATTTTTACCAGTTCTTTTTCAGATTCTGTCAGTTCCTTTTCCATTTTTTCTTCTACATACATCAGAAGACTTTTTACATTAGTACGCAGTTTTTTGGGCTTTTTCGCCAGCATGGTCAGAGGATTGAAGGTTTCTGCCTTGATTTCTGCAGGATGCGTGATAGCGAAGATCTTTGCTGTATAGACTGCATCATTCAGGGCATTGTGGAAAGTATCACCTTCGGGGATACCCAGAGCCTCTACAGCATTTTTCAGACCGATAGCCTTGCCTGCTTCGTGATTCAGATATTGTGCGGCAAAAGGCTGTACATTCAGATACTGGTCTGTCAATGCATCTGCGTTCAGGTCATAAAACAGAATGTTGCGGAACAGGGATTTGATATCATCGCCGCCCCATGTGCAGAGGATGGCAGGTTCATTGCCGATGAATTTCAGAAAACCTTCATAAGCGCTTTTGAAACCAGGTTTATCTGCCAGCATTTCTGCGTGGATACCTGTGATTTTTTCAACAAAAGGGTGCAGACGAGGGTAGATCTGAGGACGGATCATGGCATCGAAAGTATCTACCTGTTCAAATTTATCATTTAATTTTACGGCACCGATCTGAATGATCTCAAAGGGGCATTCGGGATTTGGCTCTACTTTTCTGCCATTTTTAAAAGGAAAGGACTGGTTGAATTCCAGATCCAGTACGATATAGTTCATATAAAAACTCCTTTTGGGAATCGGTTGTGCATTGTATCCATAACAGTTTAACATGAAAAAGAACTCTTGTCCATGGCTCACGATGATGCTAGAATGAAAAGGAAGGGAAAATATCGTGAAACAGGAGGTAGATGAAAATGAAACTGACATTCACAGAAGAACACATTAAAAATGAAATCAACAAATTCTATCTGGAGGAAGATGACCTCATGATGGAAGGCGAATATATCACAGGTGAAGGTAAAAATTACATCATCAGCGGCGTTGCTACTATTGAAGGCGAACGCTATCACGAATTTGAAATTGAATTTGAACTGCTGGAAGAGCCTGCAGAAGAAACCATCGAAGCCATCATGGCAGTGGAATGGGACTGGTACGATTTCCTTTGCTGATCAACCTGTTTGGAAAGGAGTTGATTCAGAATGAATAACTTCCGTTATTTTATGCCTGCAGACTGCTATTTTGGCAGAGGCTGCGTTGAAGCGAACAAAAACGCTATGGCGAAACTGGGTAAAAAAGCTATGGTAGTTACAGGCAGAAGTTCTGCCAAGAAAAATGGTGCTCAGAAGGATATCACAGATGCTTTGGATAGTCTGGATATCAAATGGGTGTTGTTTGATGAAATCGGTGAAAATCCTGATGTGGAAACTGTAGAAAGAGCGGTGAAAATTGCCATCGATGAAAGTGTGGAATTCTTCATTGGTATCGGCGGCGGCTCTCCTATGGATGCATCCAAAGCCATTGCGGTTATGGCAGCG
>JAFZDV010000210.1 GCA_017560955.1 Anaerotignum sp. | reverse complement strand
CAGATCTATAAAACAGGCCGCGGCAGTGTGAAACTGCGTGCAAAATATCAGTATGACAAAAAGGATAACTGTATCGAAGTAACAGAAATCCCTTATACAACAAATATCGAAGCCATCATTGATAAGATCATTGCGCTGGTAAAAGCAGGTAAGATCAAGGATATCACAGATGTGCGAGATGAGTCCGACCTGAATGGTCTGAAAATCACCATCGACCTGAAGCGTGGCACAAATGTGGATCTGCTGATGCACAAACTGTATGCCATGACACCTCTGGCGGATAATTTCAGCTGCAATTTCAATGTGCTGATTCATGGTATCCCCATGGTGCTTGGTGTTGGTGATATTCTGAAACACTGGACAGAATTCCGTATGGAATCCATTCGCAGACAGATCGCTTTCGATATTCAGAAAAAATCTGAAAAATTCCATCTGCTGCAGGGGTTGGCGAAGATCCTTGCAGATATTGATAAGGCAATTTCCATCATCCGTAATACGGAAGAGGAAAAAATGGTTGTTCCCAACCTGATGGCAGGTTTTGACATCGATGAGGTGCAGGCGGAATATATCGCAGAAATCAAACTGCGTAATATCAATAAGGAATACATCATCAAACGCATCGAAGAACTGAAGATTCTGGAAGAGGATATCAGAAACCTCAACGAAACACTGAAATCCGATGCGAAGATCAAAAATATCATCGTGAAACAGCTGAAGGCTGTGGCGAAGAAATACGGCAAGGAAAGAAAAACAGAAATCATCCATGAGGATGATGTGGTTTCTCTGTCCAAGGATGATTTTATTGAAGATTATCCTGTTCGTTTCTTCCTGACAGACCATGGTTACTTCAAGAAGATCTCTCATGCATCCTTGCGTATGGCAGGGGAACAGAAACTGAAGGACGATGACACTATGCTGATGGAACAGGATGGCATGAACCGTATGGATCTGTTGTTCTTCTCCAACCAGCAGAATGTATATAAACTGAAGGCTTCTGATGCAGCAGATACAAAGGCCAGTGTACTTGGGGACTATTTGCCCAATATCCTGAATATGGAGGCAGAGGAAGAAATCATTTATATGACAGCTACTACGGATTATAAAGGTCAGATGGTATTCTTCTTTGAAAACGGCAAAGCGGCAAAAGTGCCTCTTTCTGCCTATGAAACAAAGACGAACCGTAAAAAACTGATCAATGGTTATTCTTCCAAGGCGAAACTGGTGCGTATGGCGAAACTGGATGAAGAAAGTGACTTTATCCTGATGCGCAACAGCGATAAGGCGACAATGCTGAATACAGAACTGATCCCTTCCAGTGCGACGAAGAATGCAACAGGTGTTCAGGTGTTTACACTGAAGAAAAACAGTGTAGTTTCCAATGTTTATACAAAAGAGGAATTCCAGACGGAAGACCATGAATACTACAGAACGAGAAAAATCCCTACAACAGGACATTTCATTCAGGAAAAGGACAAGGCTGCAAACAGTCTGCCCGGACAGATGTCACTGGAATAAAAAAGATGGAGGTCTGCGAGAGCAGATCTCCTTTTTTGATTGACATAATGTCGAAAAGTGGAGAGAGATATCAAGTTTCTGTTCAGTTTGTATGGCCTTGTGGAGAGGTAAGTGCATAAAGGGTGGACAAAATGGGAAATTATGTTATAATGATATACAAACGTGTGTTCACAGAATTGTAAATAAACTGAAAAAAGTTTGAAATGTTATTTAAACTTTTTGAAGGAGTTGAAAATTATGAAAAGGCTTGCAGCGATTCTCCTTGCGGGAATACTGATCCTTTCTGCTGCTGTTCCTGCTTTTGCTGCGGTGGAAACCAATGCAGCTTTCTGGGCTCGTTCCTCTATGGAGTATGCCCATGAGCATGGATTTGTGACAGATGAAGAACTGAAAAAAGCAACTTCTCCTATGAGCAGACTGGAATTCTGTGGTGTAGTTATGGGCTTTCTGGAATCTGTAACAGGGGTGGAAAGAAAGGCTACTATTGCGACACCTTTTAAGGACTGTGATGATCCTATTGTAATTGCGGCCTATGAAGCAGGCGTGATCGGCGGTGCGGAACCGGGGATTTTTGCGCCTGATAAAACACTGACCAGAGAACAGATGGCGATCATGATCGCCAGAACATTGATGGTCTGCAATCTGGATCTGACAGAAGAAGAAAAGAAAAACACATTTACGGATACAAAGAACTTGTATGCGGCGTCTAATCGATACATCGATCAGCTTTATGGTGCAGAGATCGTCAGCGGCTATAATGACGGTACATATGGTCCTTTCCGTGAAATGAGTGTACAGGAGGCCATTGTTACTTTTGTTCGTGCCCATCGTTATATCATGACAGGTATGGCTTATGATCCCAATGCGGTGGAAGAAACGGTAACACCTGAAGCGGCTCCTGTGGAAAAAAAGGACACAGAAACCATTAAGGTTGCTGATAAGCCGGTATCTCTTCGCTGGAGTGAAGCAGAGCTGAAGGCGGTATGGGGAGAACCCGATCGTATCGATCTATCTGTTTACGATAAGATGGACAGATACATTTATATCAATGATTATGTGGATTACTTCTTTGTTACATTCAAAGATGGTCATATCGTAGAAATTTTTGTGCCCGGTACAGACTATGCTTATCTGAGCATGGATGGGAAAGGTACCATGGCAGATATTGAAAATCTTTCCTATGTCAATATGGCAGAGCATAGCGGCATTGTTCGCAATGACGGCTCTGAAGCAAGAGTGATCCTGGATTATGAAGGTCAGTTATGTGGTATCCTGCTGCAGACAAAGGAATTTCTGGCGGTAAGAGATCCCAGAAGTACTCTGCATCATGAAACAAAACTGGCACTGGAAGGCCAGCTGCTGGATCTGATCCAGACGATCCGTGTGAATAAAAACGCAGATCTTCTGGTATGGGATAAAAAACTGTTCGATGTAGCGAGAGCCCATTCTGAAGATATGGTACACGAAAAATATTTCGATTATAACAGTCTGGACGGTACAACACCTTTCGGACGCATCATGGAAAGAAATAAAACATTTTATACTGCTTCTGAAATCATTGCAAGACAGCGCGGTGATATTGTGAATGTTTATCAGGAATGGATGCGTACACCTGCCCGTGTCAGCGCTTTGACAGACCGTACGATGCAGGAAGTTGGGGTCGGTATTGATTCCAGATCCAAGGTGCTTTATGTAACAGTCGATCTCTGTGGTCAGGCACCTCAGGTAACAAAAAAATAAACTGAAATAAAAAGCCTTAGGCGGAATGTTTCCACTTAAGGCTTTCTTTTTTACAGATTTTCGGTTAATTCTAAAATTTTGTTTTCCAGCAGAGGATAGAACACAGCATAGCCATGATTACTCCAATGAACACCATCGAATTGGAACAGGGCATCATAAGCTTCGAAACCTTCGTTTTTATGAATGTCTGTGAAGGTTTTGAATACATCAATGACAGGCAGATGATATTCTTCTGCCAGTTTCAGCACAATGTTACGGAACAGTTCCAGTCGGTCTGTTGTGGTGAAAGGATAGAAATCTGTATCTACTACAGGGGGAGGGGTGATCAGCACAGGCAGGCAGCAGCCGTCGTTGAAAGGATCTCCGTGTTTTTTTGCCATCAGCTGTTCAATGATGAATCGCAGGTTCATTTCATATTCCCATGGAGTGCGATACTGTCCTTCATTCAAAGCACTGTCGTTAGAACCCAGAAGGATGGTGCAGATATGGGGTTTCAGGCGCAGGACGCCACCATCCAGACGCAGTTTTGCTTCTCGGGTGGTTTCGCCGTTGATACCGCGGTTATAGACTTTCCAGTGGATATCAGGGCGTTTTTCGGGCAGTGCCGATGCCAGATAAGAGGGGAATGCAATGTGGGAAAGAACACCATATCCATATGTCAGGCTGTCGCCCAAAGCGACCAGTCGAAATTCGTTCATAAAAAGACCTCCTTTTTTCTCATTTTAGCGGCAGGCGGAACGGAAGTCAATCGGATACTGCCTTCAGGATGACCTGTCTGGAATTGCGGCTGATATAGGCACGTTTTTCAGATTGGAAAAAGAAGATGGTCCAAGGATCTGTCTGCTTATCGATGTGGGAAATGTGGTTCAGATTAACCAGAAAAGAACGATGTGTCTGGATAAAGAGATGGGGTGGCAAAACTTCCTTTATGCGGTACAGGGGAAGGGGTAATGTGAAGATTTCACTATTGGTATGGATGAAAGATTTTTTCTGAGAACATTCAATAAAAAGGATATGGTTTAAGGGGATGTTGTAGATGCCTTTTGGTGTCTGGAGCTGGCAGTGAAGTAGGTGTGGATTGTCTGTGTGTTCGATGATGGAAATGGTATTCATGGATAGGATGCTCCTTTTGTAAATCATAAAACGTGAAATCAATGATAAATATATCATATAATATCATAAAATGGGAGTATTTGGAAAGGGTATAGTGAAAATTGGCCTTTATTTTTTCTGCATATCAATGGTTTTCTGTTCATAAGATGGAACAGAAAGGTGGACGAGGATATGAAAGCGGAAGAAGTATGGCGAATCTTGCCACGCAGGATACGGGAGAATTTGAAAGAAAGCGATTTGGTGGGGATACAGGAAATTCGTCTGCGGTGCGGACAGCCTGTGATGTTGAAGGAAGAAAACAGGCGAATGCGCTTACTGGAAGGACAATTTTCGGCGGCAGAAATCAGAGAAACTGTTTCTTTGCTAAGTGGATATTCTCTATATGCATTTGAAGAAGAACTCAAACAGGGATACTTAACTCTGGAAGGGGGGCATCGTGTTGGGTTCTGCGGAAAAGCAGTGATGGAAGATGGGAAAATCCGTACACTGAAACAGATCAATGCGTTGAATATCCGTATCGCAAAAGAACAACGTGGATGGGGAGAAGCATTCCTGCCTTATCTTCTGGAGGGAAATCGCTTTTACCATACTCTCATTGTTTCCCCTCCCGGATGCGGAAAGACGACGCTGCTGCGGGATCTGATCCGATGTCTGAGTGAAAAGAAATGGACTGTGGGAGTTGTGGATGAGAGGGGAGAAATTGCACCTTTGCGAGACGGCATACCGCAGATGGATGTGGGTCCATGTACTGATGTGCTGGAGGGGTGCCCGAAGGCAAAAGGAATGGTGATGCTTCTGCGCAGCATGGGCCCTGATATCATAGCGGCAGATGAACTGGGTACACAGGGGGATATTGCGGCAGTGTATGAGGTGCTCCATTGTGGTGTTGGACTGATGGCTACAGTCCATGGGCATTCCTTTTCGGATATAGAGCGGCGGTTACAGCCCTTGATGCAGGAACGGATTTTTGAAAGATATATTCTCCTTTCAGGTAAAAAGGGGGTGGGTACTCTGGAGGCTGTTCTGGATAGAAATGGAGAAATCATCAGTAAGGGGGCGGATTGATGTGATGCGAATTCTGGGCAGTATCCTTATTCTGGGGTCAAGCCTGTGGTTTGGCATTTCCTTTGCCCTGAAAGAAAAATACAGGTTGGAAGAACTGGAGGAACTGGAACGAGGCCTTCTGTATTTACAGGGACAGATACAATATCTGTCGGCTCCTTTGGCGGAGGCTTTGGAAAGTGTGGGCTGGAAGGCAGAAGGACAGGTAGGGCGGATTTTTCAGCAGACTGCGGTAAAAATAGCGGAACGACAGGCAGAAACCGCAGAACAGGTATGGCAGGAGGTATGGCAGAATGAGGCAGTCCATACTTTTTTTACAGGGGAAGATCTGGATGCAGTGTTGGTATTCGGCAGGTCGCTGGGATATCTGGATAAGGCGCAGCAGGAAAACAGTATTCGTCTGCTTCTTCGTTATATTGATGGGGCTTTGACGCGGGGGAGAAAACGACTGGAGAAAAATGGCAGACTGTACTGCGGTGTAAGCGGCCTTTCAGGGTTGCTCATTGTGGTAACGCTGCTGTAAGGGGGCAAAAGAATGGAAATCGATATTGTATTTCGCATTGCGGCGGTGGGTATTCTGGTGGCGGTGTTGAATCAGGTGCTGATCCGTGCAGGCAGGGAAGAACAGGCCATGATGACAACGCTGGCAGGGCTGGTGGTAGTGCTGTTCTGGGTCATTGGATATATCAGCCAGCTTTTTGAAACGGTTCAGACCATGTTTCGGCTATAAGGGGGCGGCAAAATGGATATTACCAAAGTCATCGCCCTTGGGCTGATCGGAACCATATTTTCTGTTTTGCTGAAAAAAGAAAATCCGCAGATCGCCATGCTTACGGCGGCGGCAACAGGCATTCTGATTTTTCTGCTGCTCTGCAGTCCGCTGGGGGAATTGATTTCTCTGCTGAGAGAAACAGCGGAACAGGCTGGTGTGGGGGAAGGTTATTTTAGTATCGTACTGAAGGTCATCGGTATTGCCTATCTGACACAATTTGGCGCACAGCTTTGTGCCGATGCAGGGGAATCCGCCGTTGCTGCAAAAATAGAACTGGCTGGAAAGGTGCTGATGATGGCGGCCGCGGCACCCGTGCTGACAGGTTTGCTGGAAACAGTGATTGGGCTGGTGTAAGGAGGAATGAAATGAAAAAAATCCTGATTTTTCTGATTCTTATCCTTTCATTTTCTCCAATTACTGCCTTTGGGGCGGAAGTGGTACAGCAGGAAGCGCAGAAACTGGAAACGGAAGCGGTTGACAGAGCGGCGAAAGAATTAGAGGCGGAAACGGATTTCTCAAAACTGCTGACAGACGTGCTTTCCGGGGAATTTGATCTGACTTTTGAAGGGATACAGGAAAAGGTGGCAGAAGCAACCTTTGGGGAATTTCGTTTGCAGGGAAAACTACTGATGCAGTTAGTTATTGTTGTGCTGCTCAGTGCCATATTGAAACAGCTCAGTGACTCCTTTCAGGGGAAGAATGTGGGGGAGATGGGATTCTATTTATGTTATATGGTGTTGGTTGTGGTGATTTTAAGTGCATTTCATGCGATTTCTGATGTGGTTGTGGAGAGAGTGAATGGAATCAATGGAGTGTTTGGGGCGATGATACCCATTTTTCTGACACTTCTGGCAGCCAAGGGAAATCTTGCGCAGGGGGCGTTGATGGGGTCGGCTGTGATGGGCGGTTCGGCGGCGTTATCTGTGGCGGTCAGCAAAATCATCATACCCGCGATCCTTCTGGCAATTTCTCTGGAAATGGCAGATCACATATCCGAAAAACCGATCCTCGGGAAATTTGCGGAACTGCTCAGACAATGCATCAGTTGGGGCATGAAGGGGGCGGCGATGCTGTTCATGCTTCTGTTATCGCTGCAGAAGATCGGCGGCGGTGCTGTAAACGGACTGGCAGTCAGAACGGCAAAAATTGCAGTTGGGGCGGTGCCTGTCGTTGGGAATGTGATGGACGGTGCGGTGGAAACAGCGGCGGCAGCGGCAGCAACTCTGAGAAGCGGAACACTAGTGGCAGCGGCAGTATTTCTGCTTTTGTTATGCATCCCTCTGGTCATCAAACTGCTGGTCATCATGCTGATTTTTCGTCTGACGGCGGCAGCGGCGGAATTTGTCTGCGAGGAACGGCTGGTAGAATGTATCGATGCTGCAGGAGAATATACGGGATTGCTGCTGGGGGTAGTTTTCCTTGCGGAAGGGATGTTTCTTTTTTCAGCTTTGCTTTTGCTGGGAGGCTTGTAGGAATGATGGACGCATTTACGGCATATATAAAAACTGTAACAGCATTGACCATATTTTCGGCACTGGCAGGTATTCTGCTGCCAGAAGGAAAATATCGGCGGTATGCGGAACTGGTGCTGGGAGTCATGGTGATGGAGGCGGTGCTTGAACCTCTTCTGCGGCTGTTGCTTACATAAGGAGGAAGGTATGGAAAAAGACGGATGGAAGGGGCTGTTTCGTCCCGAAAACAAGAAGATGCGGAGCAATGTCATGCTGGCTTTGTTTGTGGGGATTCTGCTTCTGGCGGCTGGCAAAGGGTTTTCTTCTAAGGAGATTACTGCAGAAAAATCGAAATCTGTGGAAAAAGAAATCGTTTCTGCAGACAGAGAACTGGAAGGGCGTATGGCATCGTTTCTTTCTACCATCGAAGGGGCAGGGCAGGTGGATGTGCTGCTGACATATCGGCAGACAACAGAAAAGACTATTGCCCGTAATGAAACAAGGGAGGAAAATGGTGAAAGCCTGCGGACAGAGGAAACGGCAGTCCTTCTGGAAGATGAATCAGGCGCAACACTGCCCCTTGTGCTGACGGAGGCAGGACCAGTGGTGGAAGGGGTCGTTATTGCGGCGCAGGGAGCAGAAAGTCCTGCGGTGGCTGCAGCGCTCAATCAGGCTGCACAGGCATTGCTGGATGTGCCGGCTCATAAGGTAGCAGTCCTAAAAATGAAATGAGGGGGAATCAGAATGTTTGTGATCAAAAGGAATCAGGTGGTTGTGACGGCGTTGGCGGTGATGATCGCAGCAGCAGGGTATCTGAATTTTCAGGAAAGCCGCGGTTCGGCAGGGGAACAGACGGCTTTGCAGCTGACGGAAGAAGGAAACGTGACGGCACTGGTAGACTATGCTGCTTTGCCTGACGATGTGGAAACAGCGGAAACAGATCCCATTACAGGGGAAACAACGGGGGATGGAGCTGCAGTTTTCGTTTCTGCCAATACGGCGGACAGTGCATCATATTTTGCAGAAGCAAAACTGGACCGAGAACAGTCTCGTGCAAAGCAGAAAGATATCCTGAATGATATGCTGGAAAATAAAAACATCTCTCAGGAGCAAAAAGATAAATGTACGGAAAGCATGATGGAACTGCAGCAGCGTATCGAGAAGGAAACGGCGGCAGAAGCCATGATCGAATCGAAGGGGTTCAAGGAGGCTTATGTCCGTATGGATGATGATACGGTAGATGTGGTGGTGGACAAAGATAAACTGACGGATGCAGAAGTAGCTCAGATCGAGGATATCGTGAAGCGGAAAACAGGGATGGAAACATCAAAAATCAGGATCAGTACATTACAGAAACAAACTGTGGGATAATAAGGGGCAAAGCCCCTTTTTTTATGCATAAATTTATGCATAATTCATTGCAAAAAAGAGTACCTTCTGGTATAATCAAAACATAATTATGCGTGGAAAAATGGATATGAATGGGTTTTTCCATGCAGTATACATGAATTTGAATGAAATGATGAATAAATCAAAATATAGGAGGTTTTTGATATGTCTGAAAATAATATGCATGGTCAGATCCAGATCGCAGATGAAGTGGTTGGCGTGATCGCTGTGACAGCAGCACTGGAAGTAGAAGGCGTTGTGGCAGGCAGCCACCATGGCAAAGGTATCACAGAATTTTTTGGTAAAAAAGGTCACACAAAATGTGTGAAAGTAGCAAAAGATGAGAACGAAGCAGTTGTGGATATGGAAATTATCGTAAAATTCGGTACAAAAGTACAGAAAGTTGCGGCAGAAGTACAGGAAAAAGTAAAATCCACAGTAGAAACAATGACAGGTCTGAATGTTGCAGTTGTAAATGTTAGCATTACAGGCGTTGTAAAAGAAGCAAAAGCTGAGGAAGAATAATCGGCGACTAAGCGGGTCTCATGGCACATGCCGATGAGGCCCTCTATTATTTACAGAAAATATTTACTGAAACGAAACAATTCAGTATAGAAGATACGGAGGTATAAACATGAGCCGAAGAAGTGCAAGAAAGAATGCGTTTTTCCTGCTGTTCCAGATGGATTTCAACGAAGCAGCAGAATTTG
>JAFZDV010000209.1 GCA_017560955.1 Anaerotignum sp. | reverse complement strand
TTGACCTTTCGGTTGATATCATTGCGCATCTCCTTCATGATGCGAACATTTTCCAGATCCATCAGTGCCAGAGGCGCTTCCATGATATTCAGAAGGTCTACGATCTGTTCGCCTTCCTTCAGATATACAACGAAGTGTTCCTTGCGTTCCACTACCTTTGCATCCAGCCCAAAGGAATTGATCAGTTCTTTCAGCTGTTCTGCAGAAAACTCATCTGCCAGAACAAATTCCATGTGATAATTCTTCTCAGGATCATTCACAGAACCAACAGAAAGGAACGCACCACGGATATAGGCCCTACGGCAGCAGATACTGCTGACTACAGGAGAATAGATCCGTTTTTTCAACTGTATCTTTCCATCCTCCGAAAACAACAGACCTGTTGCTTTCAGGATCGTTTCAGCCTTTGAAAAATCTCTCACAAGAACTGTATAAACTTGCTTTCGGCCACTGCTTCTGACCGAAACTTCAGCTATCATATTAAAAGTATTTTTCAATAATGTAAAGCACTTTTTCGCGACATGGAAATTCTCCGTCTGTATTTTTAAACAAAAATGTTCTCCAAAAATTGCAGTATGTCCACAGATATTGACAATAGCCGCTGTTTCCGCGATTTCACAATGTCTCCCATTTCCCAAATGAAGGGACAACTCCCCCTTCACCTTAGACGAAAATGACAAAATTATCCCCGCCTCTCATATAAATAGCATAAAATCAAAATACTGTTATTTTTTATGTCTTGCGTCTTTTTCGATATCATGATGCTGCAGAAGCAGTGTATGTTTTTCCTGACCAAGTGTCTGATACAGGGCATTCGCCAGCGTTACGGAACGATGCTTGCCGCCTGTACAGCCGATGCTGATGACCAGATTATTCTTACCTTCTTTGATATACAGAGGAATCAGGAATTCTACCATATCCACCAGTTTATTCAAAAAGATCTGACTTTCTTCAAACTGCATCACATAACTGCTGACAGGTTCATCATTGCCTGTCAGTTCTTTCAGTTCAGAAATATAGAAAGGATTTGGCAGGAAACGCACATCAAATACCAGGTCACTGTCTGTAGGAATACCATATTTGAACCCGAAAGACTGAATGGTGATGACCAGATTTTCATGCTTTTTATTTTCCACAAAGATACCGTTGATCTGCTCTTTCAGCTGTCTGGTCAGCGCCTGACTGGTATCGATGATATACGTCGCCTTGGTTTTTACATTGCGAAGAATCTCTCTTTCCTTCAGGATGCCTTCCTGAATGGAGCCATTTCTGGACAGAGGATGGCTTCTTCTTGTTTCCTTATAACGCTTGATGAGAACTTCATCAGAAGCATCCAGAAACAGGATCTCATATTCATACCCTTTGGACTGCAGGTCAGATAATACTTCAAACAGGTCATTGAACAGTCTGCCGCCGCGGATATCAATACCCATGGCCACACGTTCGATTTCACCTTCCTGCTCATAGCAAAGTTCTGCAAACTTAGGCAGCAGCGCAGGAGGCAGATTATCTACACAGAAAAAGTTGATGTCTTCCAGAAACTTCAGTACAGAAGTTTTACCCGCACCGGACATACCTGTAACGATTACAAATCTCATAATGGGTCACCGCCCTTTTCTTTCGTTTTCTTTATTCTTCCCCAACAATTTTCACTTCTGTTTCCAGAGTTACACCAAACTGTGTCTGTACTTCCTTCTGACAGAAAGCGATCAGATCCAGAATATCCTGCGCTGTAGCACCGCCGATATTGATCAGAAAACCGGAATGTTTTTCGGAAACCTGCGCACCGCCGATGGTTTTGCCTTTCAGTCCTGCATCCTGCACCAGTTTACCTGCAAAATAGCCTTCAGGACGCTTGAATGTGCTGCCTGCACTGGGATACTGCAAAGGCTGTTTTTCCCTTCTCTGCTCTGCCAGTTCCGCCATACGGCCTCGAATGGCTGCATCCTCACCCTTTGTCAGTTTCAGTTTTGCACCAAGCACGATATAACCTGCTTCAGGAACAATGCTGTGTCTGTAACCCAGTTCCAGTTCTTCCGCAAGGATCGTTTTCACTTCCAGTTCCTTTGTCAGCACATCTACACTCACAAGGACATCTTTCATTTCGCCGCCGTAAGCGCCTGCATTCATTACAACTGCACCGCCGATACTGCCGGGAATGCCGCTGGCAAATTCCAGACCTGTCAGAGATGCATCTGCCGCCTTTGCTGCCACTGCACTGAGAAGTGCGCCGCCCTGTGCCTCAATGATTTCGCCGTCTACTGTAATTTCAGCCATGCGATTATAAATCTGGATCACAGCACCACGAATGCCTTTATCACGCACCAGCAGATTGCTGCCATTGCCGATGACCATCATAGGCACATCATATTTTTTCAGGATCTCGATGGACTCCTTCAGTTCTTCTGCATTCTTAGGCATCAGAAACAGATCCGCAGGGCCGCCCACACGGAATGTTGTATGTTCTTTCATAGGTTCCTGCAGTTTCAGGCCTTCTTCCCCCAATTTTTCCTGCAGTTCCATTACGAATTTCTCCATTTTTTCACCTCATTATTTACCGATCATATCCACAAATTCCTTCGCTGTATTCTTGCCCATCTTCTTCTGACGGTTTGCAATGGCAGCAGATTCACAGATGATCGCCACATTTCTGCCGGGGCGTACAGGAATCGTATTCAACTGTACTTTATTCCCCAGAATTTCCATATATTCTTCATTCAGTCCCAGTCTGTCATAGGCTGTACCTTTGTTGCCGCCATCCCACAGTTCCAGTTTGATCACAAGGTCTACTGTTTTCTGGTCTTTGACAGAACCAACACCGAACAGTTCTTTTACATTGATGATACCGATACCTCTCAGTTCGATCAGGTAACGGATGATTTCAGGACAGGAGCCGATCAGTCTTCTGTCCGCAATTTTTTTGATCTCTACCGCATCATCTGCGATCAGACGATGGCCTCTTTTAATCAGTTCAAGCGCAGTTTCACTTTTACCAATACCGCTGGCACCTGTGATCAGTACACCTTCGCCATAGATATCCACCAGTACACCATGCATCATCACACGGTCTGCCAGTTCTTCTCGCAGCCAGTAAATCAGTTCTGCGATAAAATCTGTTGTACTCTGGGCAGTGCAAAGGATAGGTGTATCAAATTCTCTGGCATATTCCAGCATTTCAGGAAACACTTCCATATCTCTGCAGACAATCAGACAGGGAATTTCCCTTTTGAACAGACCATAGACAGCCTTTTTTCTTTTTTCTTCATCCAGACTCAAAAGAAAACTATGTTCTACACGGCCAATCACCTGAATACGCTCATTATCAAAACTCTGATAAAAACCGCCCAGCTGCAGAGCAGGTCTGTTTACCTCTTTCTTTTTTACGACTCTTCCCTGCAGGGAAATTTCGGGCAATATATTCACAAGTTGAAATGCCTCTACGATTTTGATCAGTTCCGCAGAATACATACACTTCATCCTTTCTTATTCAAAAAACAGATTTCTTCCTAAGTATAGCATAACCGAAAATCATCCGTTTTGCAATTCTTCCCGATGGAAAAAGAGATACACCGACTCCGCCGCGGGAATGGTCATGCCATCCACTTCCAGAAGGTCTGCAACTTCCGCCTCTGCAATTTTCTCAATACTGCCGAAATGACGCATCAGGGCTTTTCTACGGACTTCACCAATGCCCTTGATATCATCCAAAACAGAATGCAGATTTCGTTCATCCCTCAGCTTTCTATGATAGGTAATAGCAAAGCGATGTACCTCATCCTGAATGCGAGTTACCAGTTTGAATCCTTCAGAAGTCAGAGGAATATGTATTTCCTCTCCTTTAAACAGAAGACCTCTTGTTCTGTGTTTATCATCTTTTACCATACCGCAGACAGGAATATTCATGCCAAAGGCCATCAGAACTTCCTCTGCCGCGTGCACCTGTGTCTTGCCGCCGTCCATAAAAATCAGGTCAGGCAGACGGGTAAAACTGGATGTTTTCCCTTCCACTTTTTCTTTCATTGCATGATTCAGTCTTCTGGTAATGACTTCTTTCATGGAAGCATAATCATTAGGACCAACTACAGTTTTGATCTTAAACTTACGATAATCGCTGTTTTTAGAGCGACCATCCTCAAAAACAACCATAGAACCAACAGATTCGAAGCCCTGTGTATTGGAAATATCGTAGGCTTCTACTCGCTGCAGTTTTCCTTCCAGACCAAGGGCTTTTCGGATTTCCTCCATAGCACCTTTTGTACGCTGTTCTTCTCGTTTCAATTTTTCACCAAACTGTTCAAAAATCAGCATAGCATTTCTATGCGCCAGTTCCACCAGTTTATGCTTTTCACCTTTCACAGGAACGGTCAGCGTAACTTTACTGCCTCTTCTTTCAGAAAGATAATCGGCAACCAGTTCTGTTTCTTCCTCCACCAAAGCTTCCTGCAGGATGATTTCTTTCGGCACATAGGCTGTGCCGCTGTAGAACTGCTTCACAAAAGCCGTCAGGATTTCCGCTCGGCTCTGTTCCTCGAAAGCCGTCAGTGTGAAATTCTCTCTGCCGGTCATCTTGCCGCTGCGGATAAAGAATACCTGCACCAGACATTCATCAAAGGCACGAACAAAGGCAATGACATCTGCATCTCCCAGACCAGTGTTGGAAATTTTCTGTTTTTCCGCCACACTGCGGATAGAACGAATTTTATCACGCAGAGATGCCGCTTTTTCAAACTCCATATTTTCCGCCGCCTGCATCATTTCCTGTTCCATTTTTTTCATGATACCGTCATGTTTGCCTTCCAGAAAATCCATGGCATCTTTCACATAAGCCTGATACTCTTCCTTGGGCACATTGCCGCTGCAGGGAGCAAGACACTGGCCGATATGGTGATTCAGGCAGGGGCGTTCTTTCCCAACATCTCTGGGAAACACTTTTTTACATTTACGAATGGGAAACAGTTTATGCAGAGTTTCCACTGTTTCTTTCGCCGCCAGAACATCCGTAAAAGGCCCATAATACTTCGCCTTATCCTTTTCCATTCGTCTAGTAATGAAGATACGGGGATAATCTTCCTGAACCGTTACCTTGATATAAGGATACGTCTTATCATCTTTCAGCAGGATATTATAGTAAGGGTGATATTTCTTAATGAGGTTACATTCCAGCAGCAATGCTTCCATCTCGGAGTCTGTTACGATATATTCAAATTCTTTGATATTCGGCACCATAGACTGGGTTTTAGCTGTCTGATTTCGGCTGCTCTGAAAATATTGTCTTACACGATTTTTCAGATTGATGGCCTTACCAACATAAATGACATGACCATCCGCATCTTTCATCAGATAAACTCCCGGTTTCTGGGGCAATTTTTTCAGTTCTTCCTGAATATCAAACATAAACTCACCACTTTTCCTTTTTATAGATTTTTTCTGTTTTGTAAAAAAGGAGCGTTCCTTTTATTAAAACGCTCCTCTTGTAATTTCAAATTATAATAAACGCAGTTTTTTCAGAATTCTTGTCAGTTTGCCGCCGCCTGGAACTGCCTGCAGGTCTTCTTCGACGATACCCTTGATCAGGAGCATCACCAGACCATAAACAGCAATAGCCACACAGATCGCCAAGAGAGTTGCAATGGTATTGCTGCCAACCAGTTCAAAGAACAGCTGATAACTGCCGATCGCACCTGCTGCCATAGCAACAGAGCCGATCACAGGCTTCAGGAAACTGCCCATAAAATCAAATCTTGTTCCTGTCAGTTTGGACAGCATGATCACATCAAACACACCTGCAACCAGATAGCAGCCTGTTGTAGACAGAACAGCACCCAGAACATTAATCGCAGGAATGCGGATCAGTAGTGCATTCAGGATCACTTTTGTAATAGCACCCAGAATCGCACCAACTACAGGCACTTTGATATGACCGATGCCCTGCAGAATGCCTGTGGATGTCTGGCAAAGGGCCAGGAAGATGATGGAAATGCCGCCTACTGTCAGCAGCATACCGCCGTCAGACGCACTGGGGAACAGCATCTGAATGATCTGAGGACCCAATGCACTGATACCCACTGCCGCAGGCACAGAAATGATCATGGACACACGATATGTCAATGCCATTTTTCTGCGCACCTGTTTTTTCTCTTTCAGTTTTACGGATGCCGCAATGCTGGGCAAAGCTGCAGTTGCAATGGCTGTGGAAATAGTTACTGGCAGCGTAGTCAGAGTAACAAATTTACCGGAAAGCTGACCATAAAGGATTTCTGCTTCATTCTGAGTAAACCCAGTATTGACCAGAATACGTAAAACCATGGCCATATCCACCATATTTGTGATACTGAATACCGCTGTACCGGCAATGATGGGCCATGCTGTCTGCAGAACTTTCCCGATCAGTTCACCTTTTGTTTCTTCATAGGGCTGTTTGCAACGATTTACACGCCACAGCAGATATTTTCTGATAAGGCAGTAAGCAAAAACCACAACGATCAAGCCAGCCAACGCACCAATACCGGTACCCATAGTACCACCTGCTGCCGCCAGAGGAATATTTTTTGTCATACCCTCAGGAATGCTGACACTCAGGAATACCCATGCCAGATAAACACTGAAAAAGGCATTAAACACCTGCTCGATGATCTGGGAAATGGCCGTAGGCACCATGGTATGCATACCCTGGAAATAGCCACGGAATACAGACATGATGGCTACGATAACCAATGTCGGACAAAGGGTCAGAATTGCATAATAGCTATCTGGAGACTGTACCAAAACAGCCATTTTTTCTGCCGTTAAAAACAGCAGCAGCGCAAAAAAGATGCCTAGTACAGTAGAAATAATCAGTGCAGAATGAAATACTCTATGGGCATTTCGATACTGTTTCAGAGCAATACGCTCAGAAACCAGCCTAGAGATCGCCGCAGGCAGACCAGCCGAGGACAGGATCAACAGAAAGGTATAAATATAATACCCACCGGCATAGATCGCGTTCCCCTCGTCCCCAATCATATTTGTCAGGGGCAAACGGTATACAAAGCCTAAAAAGCGCACAAGCAGACTGGCCGCCGCCAGAATTGCCGCCTGTTTGATAAAGCCGCCGCTTTTTTTCTTTGCTCTTGCTGCCATTGTCGCACCTCTTTTCTATCTCAAAATCAATTTAAGTTCAAATTAGCTGTTTGCTCTGTTTCTTGCTTTTCTGCGCAGTGTGTTATCCAGAATTTTCTTTCTGATACGCAGGTTGCTGGGTGTTACTTCCAGCAGTTCATCATCGCTGATGAATTCCATGGACTGTTCCAGGGACATTGTGATATGGGGTGTCAGTTTCAGCGCATCATCAGAGCCGGATGCACGAGTGTTTGTCAGCTGTTTTCTCTTGCAGACATTGATATCCATATCATCGGAACGGGAGTTTCTGCCAACTACCATACCTTCATAAACTTTTGTACCTGCACCAATGAACAGATCGCCACGTTCCTGTGCATTGAACAGACCATATGCTACCGCTTCGCCGCTTTCGAAAGCTACCAGAGAGCCCTGAGAACGAGTTACGATGTCGCCTTTGTAGGGTTCATAGCCATCGAACAGGGAATTCAGGATACCGTTACCCTTTGTATCTGTCATAAATTCGCTGCGGTAGCCGATCAGGCCTCTTGCAGGAATGGAGAATTCCAGTCTTGTATAACCGCCTTTGGAGGGGTACATATTTGTCATTTCGCCTTTTCTGGAGCCCAGTTTTTCGATAACGTTACCAACGAATTCTTCAGGGACATCGATTGTAACTGCTTCCATAGGTTCACATTTTTTGCCTTCGATCTGTTTGAACAGAACTTCAGGTTTGGAAACCTGGAATTCGTAACCTTCTCTTCTCAGTGTTTCGATCAGGATAGACAGATGCAGTTCGCCTCTGCCGGATACTTTCACACTGTCCAGATTATCTGTATCTTCTACACGCAGGCTGACATCTGTGTTCAGTTCTTTGAACAGTCTGTCACGGATCTGTCTGGAAGTTACATATTTGCCTTCCTGACCTGCGAAGGGGCTATCGTTTACAGAGAAGTTCATTGCCAGTGTAGGTTCGGAAATTTTTACGAAAGGCAGTGCCTCAGGTTTTTCGGGAGAGCAGATGGTATCACCAATGGCAATGTTTTCGATACCACTCAGAGCAACGATATTACCAACGGATGCTTCTTTTACTTCTACTCTCTGCAGACCTTCGAACTGGTACAGTTTTGTGATACGAACCTTTTTCTGTGTTTCTGCATTATGCATATTCAGAACGACAACTTCATCATTTACTTTCAGTGTGCCGTTTTCGATTTTACCGATACCGATACGACCCAGATACTCGCTGTAGTCGATTGTGGAGATCAGTGCCTGTGCAGGCGCTTCCATATCGCCTTTAGGAGCAGGGATATGGTTGATAATCGCTTCGAACAGAGGTTTCATGTCGCCTTCTCTTACGGAAGAATCCTCGGAAGCGTAGCCGCCTCTTGCGGAAGCAAATACGAAGGGAGAATCCAGCTGATCGTCATTTGCATCCAGTTCCATGAACAGTTCCAGAACTTCATCAATAACATCATCAGGTCTTGCTTCAGGTCTGTCGATTTTATTCACGCAAACCACAACGGGGTGGTTCAGTTCCAGCGCTTTACGCAGAACGAATTTTGTCTGGGGCATAGGGCCTTCAAAAGCATCTACTACCAGTACAACACCATCTACCATTTTCAGTACACGCTCTACTTCACCGCCGAAGTCTGCGTGACCGGGTGTATCGATGATATTGATTTTCATATCACCGTAATTTACCGCTGTATTTTTGGAAAGAATTGTAATACCTCTTTCCCTTTCAATGTCACCACTGTCCATAACTCTTTCCTGCACATTCTGATTGGAACGGAAGATACCGCTCTGTTTCAGCAGCTGGTCAACCAGTGTTGTTTT
>JAFZDV010000208.1 GCA_017560955.1 Anaerotignum sp. | reverse complement strand
TGCCTATTCTATTTTAAATTATACATTTTATTTTTGCAAGAGTTTTTATAAAGATTTATTGATTATAACATTACCATTCCAGAATCTCAATCCCATCCAAATCAAACTTGATCCGCAGATCTTCCGCAGAAAAATCATAAACAGGCAGTTTATCCAGATGCCGCAATGGTCTGAAATAACTTTCCGCTCCGCCGTCTTCTGTCAGTTTGATATTCGGATGTTTCATCAGGTCATAATTTTTATCAGATACAGCTCTTTCTCCTCGGATAAACAGCAATGCATAGTCATTATCCAACATACGCACTTCATCAGGTGTAAGAAGCTCTCTGCCTGTGTTCTGATAGTTTTTACTGGAAGAACCGTTCCGACCTTTCGTGATTCCTCTGGTTCTTGTATCAATGGTCGCCTTCCCCAGCAGTTCCGAAATATATTTATGGGTACTTTGCTCATTACCGCCAAGGTACAAAAAATGGTCGCAGTTGCCGATGATGCTTTCCCAACTGTCTTTATACATGGCTTTGATCTGCGAAATATTCTGCACGATGATATTGATGGAAATATCTCGGCTTCGGCAGGTAGCCAGAATCTTTTCAAAATCATCAGGTAATGCCACATTCGCCCATTCATCCATCAGAACCCTTACAGGAATCCTCAGTCTGCCGCCGGGACTATGGTCTGCATCATAATACAACTCCTGAAACGCCTGTGTATAAAGCATCCCGACCAGATAATTGAAACTGCTGTCATTGTCAGGAATCACAGCGAAAATCGCCTGTTTCCGTTTTCCAAGTAGATGTAGTTCCATTTCATCTTTCTGGGTAAAGGATGCCAGTTCTGACAAGTTGAAAGATGCCAAACGCACTGCCACACTGACCAGAATAGACTTTGCTGTTTTCCCTGCTGCCTGTTTGAAAACCCTGTACTGTTTCAAAGCGATATGATTCGGGTCTTTTTCTTCCAGTGTTTCAAACATCACATCCATAGGACTTTTATACCCTTCATCATTTTCACTGGCTGCCGCATTCTCGATCATATACATAACCATTTCAAAATTCTGCTCCTCAATGGGGGCTTCATGTACCAGATACAGAATAAATGCCTGCAGCAATGCCGTTTCCGATTTATCCCAGAAAGGATCGGTGTTCCCCGCTGTTTTCGGCGTTGTATTCTTCACCAGATTTGTTACCAATCGCAGGGCATCTGTGTCCGTTCTGACATAAGCCAACGGGTTATAGCAGTCGGATCGGGCCATATCCACCAGATTCAGCACCTTCACTTCATATCCATGTTCTTCCAACATACCGCCAGTTGCACGGAGCAATTCTCCCTTTGGATCAGCGATGATATAAGAACAGTTACATTGCATGATGTTCGGCTTTACAAAGTATCTTGTTTTACCTGCACCAGAACCACCAACCACAAGAATATTCAGGTTCCTTTTGTGCTTTCTGCCATCCAGACCGATTTGGATGTTCTGTGTAAGGATGGCATTCTGTTCCGGTTCTTTTCTGTTTTTATATTTTCGGTTGATTTCAGAAACACTGCCCCATCTGGCAGAGCCGTATTCTTCACCAGTTCTTTTATTCTGTTGAGTTGCAAAGTAATAGGAAATCCCTAAACCATAACAGCAAAGGCAGAGCAACACACATTTCCCTGTATAAATTGTAAATTCAATGTGATAAGGTGTTTCCATCACTTCAGATAAATTATTGATAAACTTCGGCAGATTCACACTTTCACCACAGCATCGACCAAAAAGAATACCCAGCCAGAATACTGGCAAAGAGAAAGCCGCCAATAAAATGGCGGCCTCCCTTCTATTCATTTGCTTTTTTGCTTTTCACCTTAATAGCCGGTGCGAGGAAGTTTCTGTACTTCCTGCTTGCCGTATACCACTGTTACCCATCTGTCATTGGACATGATCCACTGTCCCTGATGCAGACCGCCAACATCTGTGCTGTTGGTAAATCTCTGCTCATGGGTCACTGTAGGCAGTACATTACAGTAGATATAAGGTGCTTCCACCTGTGCAAATCCACTCTTTACTGTACCGAATACAAACATAATCTCCGTAATATATTCATTGGAAGGCAGTCCCAGTGCTTCGGGAGATGCCAGAATCACATTGTTTTTTGATGTATCCAGATTATCTGCCAGTGTACGATAATCATGGAAGTTTGTTTTATAAACAACCTTGTAAGAAAGTCGCTGGTTCCATGTACCTGTGATGATCTTATCCAGTCTTACCGCTTCTGCAGGCAGAGTATCTCTCCAGTAAAAACTATTCAGAGATACGGTAGAATTGTTTTTGATGCCTGTAAATTCATAACGGATACTCTGGTTTGGTGCTACCTGTGTGTATCCTTTTTTATTAACTGCCACATTGGTATACAGGCTGGAGTTATATACTTCCAGTCTAACGATCTGACCTACATACTCGATTTCTGTATGAATATCCTGTGTATTGGCACCATAGAAATCTGGTGCTTTTGTTTCACGGATGATATAGCGTCCCAGTGGCAGTGTCTTGGAAATGGCAATGCCGTTTTTATTTGTTACCACTGTATCCACCAGATTGTTAGATCTATCATAGATTTCAAATTCTGCACCTTTCAGCACGGTACCTGCAGGGAATCCGTTATAAGGGTTATCATCAGAAGATTTCTTGGTAATCTGAATCTGTCCCATCTGAGGAGTATTTTCCCATTCGATTTCTGTTGTTCTGCCTTTCTGTACGGTGATGGTTCTTACTTTATTATCGTCCAGATAGCCTTCTGCTGGTTCGATCTCTCTCAGTTTATACTTACCTGCTTCCAGTTCTTTTTCGATATGTACATAGCCTTCATCATCGGATACAAACTGTCCGATGGGGTTATTGTCAGCATCATACAGAATAAATGTTACACCATAAATGCCCTCGTCAGTGACAGAATCGACCTTATGAATCAGAATAGATGCCAGAGGATCATTTTCCACTTTCAGCGTTGTGCGTTCGCCGTCTTTCACCTGTACTTTTCTGACTTCGCTGTCCAGAAGATAGCCTTTTGCTGCTTCTGTTTCTTTTACCAGATAAGTACCTTCTTCCAGACCTTCAATGACGATCATGCCGCTTTCATCCGTTTCATAATAACCGATCTGTTCCCCGTTCAGTTTTGTTACAAGGAACTCAACCCCTTCAATGGGTCTGTCATTTCTGCTGTTGGTCTTTTCAATCACCAGACAGGAATAAGGTTCGTTTTCCACTTCCACAATCGTCTGTGTACCAGATTTTACTTCTACTGTTCTGGGTTCTTTGCCCCAATGATAGCCTTCCAAACCCTTTGTTTCCGTTACGGTGTACCAGCCATCTTCCAGATTGCCCACATAGATCATACCTGTATTATCTGTTGTATATGTACCGATT
>JAFZDV010000207.1 GCA_017560955.1 Anaerotignum sp. | reverse complement strand
TCAGTCCATTGACCTGCCTGACGGCAGACAGGTCAACAGTTTTGCGTATGAACTGTATAAAAAATACTGTGCGCACCACGGTCTGGAGGCAGATGCGAATCCTCCCATGGATGACCGCTATCGCTGGTATGTATCTTACAGTGGTAAGCCTGGTGCTTATTATGATGATTTTTCCTTCGTGGATATAATGGAAGGGAATATCCCTGCAGATATCTTTGCAGACTCCATCGTTCTGATTGGTCCCTATGCCACAGGTCTGATGGACCATGTGGTGACATCCATCGATCACTCTGAAGTGATGTATGGTGTGGAATATCAGGCGAATGTAACGGACGCCCTTCTGAGAGGCGACTTCCATCAGGAAGTTTCCGATACCCCTCAACTGGTGGCTCTGTTCATTGTTACTTTCCTGCTGACACTGCTTTCCTATAAGCAGAAAATCAGGGTCAGCACTTTGCTGTGGATGATTGCTGTAGGTGGCTATATTCTGGTAGCCCAGTATTGTTACAGCAAAGGCTATCTGCTCCATGCATTATGGATCCCTCTCTTTGCAACGATCATCTATGTTGCACTGATGGCGTGGAACTACCTGAAAGCGGCCAGGGAAAAACGTCAGATCACAAATACATTTAAACATTATGTAGCTCCTGAGATCGTAAACGAGCTTCTGAAAAACAGGGATGCCCTGGAACTGGGCGGCAAAATGACAGATATTGCCTGTCTGTTCGTGGATATCCGCGGGTTCACACCTATGTCGGAACTGCTGACACCCTCTGAAGTCGTTGCGATCCTGAACAGATATCTGGATCTGACATCCAGATGTATCATGCAGAACGGCGGCACTCTGGATAAATTTGTAGGGGATGCCACCATGGCGATCTTTAATGCACCCCTGCCGCAGGATGACTACATTTATCAGGCTGTAAAAACAGCCATGGATATGGTTGAGGGTTCCAAGGCCCTCAGTGAAGAACTGCTTGCACAGTATGGCAGAACGGTATCCTTTGGTATCGGTGTACACTGTGGTCAGGCAGTCGTTGGTAATATCGGTGCAGAGATCCGCATGGACTATACCGCCATTGGTGATACAGTCAATACAGCGGCAAGACTGGAATCCAATGCTCCCGGCGGTCAGATCCTGATCAGCCGTGCTGTGGCGGATGCACTGGAAGGTCGTATCAGAGTTACATCTCTGGGCGATACCATCAAATTAAAGGGCAAATCTGCAGGGTTTGAGATCCTGCGTGTGGATGGCCTGATGGAGGAATGAGTATGAAAAAGTTTTTAGCACTTACAATGAGCCTGCTGATGGTGTTTGGTACATGCCAGACAGCATTTGGTCAGGTAACGATTTTGGGCGAACCTGTTGGTATTCACAATGCAGATGGTGTTCTGCTGGTCACAGATAAAAGTGATAATGTGATTTATCAGATCGTAGATGGCGAAGCAAGTATCTACAGCGGTAAAGTGGCAGTAGAGGATATTTACGGCGATGCCCTGGAATATTATTACGACGGCGATGTGGAAACTGCTTATTATGGCGACCCTTACGACATTACACCTTATCTGAATGGCTTTGCTGTGACAGATACTGCTTTCAATGTTGTGCGTTATATCAGCGAAGAGAAGGTTTATACGATCGTAGGCAGCGGTAAAGCAGGTTATCAGGATGGTGAAAGTATCAAAACTGCTTTTAACGGTCCTACAGGTATCACAACAGATGACGAAGGTAATCTGTATATTGCAGATACACAGAATAATGTGATCCGTAAAGTTGATGCTGCAGGTACTGTAACGACTTTTGCAGGCACAACCAAAGAAGGCTATCAGGATGGCGCTGCGGATGCGGCACAGTTCAACCAGCCTACAGGTCTGGACTGGGAAAATGGTGCTCTGTATGTAGCAGATACAGGCAATCAGCGAATTCGTAAAGTGGAAAACGGCGAGGTAACTACTTTTGCAGGTGCAGCAGGTTACTATCTGGAATCTGATGGTATCTACGAAGGCGGTTACAACGATGGCCCTGCAGGTCAGGCGCAGTTTGCAGAACCCATGGATGTTCTGGTGCAGAATGGTGTGGTTTATGTGGCAGACAGCGGTAACGCTGCGGTGCGTACCATCAAGAATGGTGTGGTTTCCACAGCGGTGATCAATGCCGATCACCTGCAGTCTGTTTATCCTGCAAAACCCAGCGGTCTGGCAATGATGAACGGCACATTGTATATCACAGACCCTTTTGCAGGTCTGGTATATTCTCTGGATGATGCGTTGGCGAAAAAATCTTCCAAGGGGGAAGGTGCAGATATTTTCAAGGATGTGACACAGGCAGACTGGTTCTTTAAAGCGGTTATGTTTATGCAGGAAAGAGGTCTGATCAGCGGCACAGGTGATGCAATGTTCTCCCCCAATACAAACATGACAAGAGGCATGTTTGTGACAGTGGTGGGCCGTATCTGTGAGGCAGACGGCGAAAAGATCGATAAAACATCCTGCGAATTCAGCGATGTAGCACAGGATATGTATTATGCAAAATATGTGCAGTGGGCAAAAGACAACGGTATCGCAAATGGTTCTGATGACGGCAGATTCTATCCTGATAAAAATATCAACAGACAGGAAATGCTGGTGATGCTGCGTAACCTGGCAAAACATATGGATAAAGACCTGTCCATAAAGGATGGTAAAACTGTAAGCGGTTTTAACGACTACAACGACCTTGAAAACTGGGCAGTGAATGCAGCTGATTGGGCATACAGCAATGGTATCGTCAACGGCAGAGATGGTAACCTGCTGGCACCCAAGGCAACAGCCACAAGGGCAGAAGTTTCCCAGATCTTTATGAAATATCTGCAGAATATCAAATAAGAAGTTGCAAAAAAAGACTCCTCGGAATGAGGAGTCCTTTTTTGTATCATTATTTTCCGCCAAAACAGCGGTTGAGAAAGGTTTGGATCTGATCGGAAGTGCAGATGGAATCAGGGCTGAAAGTGGTTTCGGATGTGCCGAAAGTGATTTTGTTATTGACCGCCCAGAGGACAGCATTGGAATATTCGCTGTCGGTGGGAACATCGGAAAAGGGCATTTTCCCGCTTTTCTGGGCAGGAGAACCAATTGCACGCCACAGGGCAGTTACTACCTCTGCGCGAGTGTAGTTCCCATTGGAAAAGTCAATAGGAGCTGTAAGGGCCGCTCGGAAGGCCTGTGCCAGTATTGCATGACCTGCAGCTGTGGGGTGGAAGTCCAGATCAAGGGCAGTCATGTCGAGGTTGGCATTGGAAAGGTCGCTGCCTGCGGAATGGGCGGCATCAAAGGCGGTTTTTACATCTGCCACACGGTAGCCTCCTGTTTCTGCACCAGCGAGAATGGTCGCATTCAGTCTGTTTGCGGCATCTTCCATGCCTGTATAAAGGGGCTCCAGAGATATGCCTTGCAATGTGATCCCTTTGCATTCCATGTAGGGGTTATACTGGGTCGCTACGATGATTTTTACATCGGGATTTGCCTGTCTGAGGGTTGTTGTTACCCCTGTTAAGGTCTGCTGATAAAGGGATAAGGCTGTTGTAAATTCGGGGGAATTTATTGGATAATCAGCGTTGTTTTTATCAAGGAGTGTCTGGCTGCAGGCTAACAGAGCAAGTTCGGGTTTTTCGTTGGCTGTATTGTATGCGGCTGCTTTGGCATAAAGCAGTGCCATCAGGTCGTTTCCGCCGATGGTAATGGTGATGGCATCAGCGGCGGCGATTTCCTGTGGTGTGATGGCGCCTGTTTTCAGCTGTTTTGCAATGCCTGTCACGGTGTTACCGTCCACGGCCTTGTTATTGATGATATATTCTTCACCGAGTAATGCGGTGAAACTTTCTTTTTCGGGGTCATTCAGGCCATAGCCTGTGGTGATGCTGTCGCCCAGTGCCAGGATTCTGGTGGGCTCTGCCGCAAATGCGGTATATGTCATTCCTGCTGCCATAACGGCGGCAAGGATGATGCTGAAGATTCGTTTTTTCATGGGTGTTCTCCTTGTTGATGTATATGAAATGGATTATTTTTGTAACAAATTCAATTATTATACCACGGAGTGGTTGTTTTTTCTACAGGTCTTTCTTTTTCTTGTGACCTCTTGTCAGCCCTTTTCTGTTTGAGTACAATAACAAAGAGAAGATATTTTCAGAATGATATGGAGGAAACAAACATGAAACTGATCCTGGCTTCGGCCTCTCCCAGAAGAAAAGAACTGCTGGCCAAAACCGGTCTGGCATTTGATATTATTCCTGCGAAGGGTGAAGAAAACATCACAAAAACCATCCCTGCGGAAGTGGTGATGGAGCTTTCCCTGCAGAAGGCGAAAGAAATCGCCGACCAGCAGACAGAGGAATGCATCATCATAGGTTCTGACACTGTGGTTGCCAAAGGTGACGAAATCATGGGCAAGCCCAAAGATAAAGCGGATGCGTTCCGTATGCTGGACATGATCTCCGATGACTGCCATCAGGTTTATACAGGTGTGACCATCATCCGTACAGGGGAACAGGCAGAAGTTATCACTTTTGCGGAAAAAACGGATGTGTATCTCTACCCTATTTCCGAGGAAGATATCAATGCTTACATCGAAAGTGGTGACCCCATGGACAAGGCTGGTGCCTACGGCATTCAGGGGGATTTCGCTGTTCATGTGAAGGGCATTGCAGGGGATTACTACAATGTGGTAGGTCTGCCCATCGGCAGAGTGTATCAGGAACTGAAGAAAATGATGTAAGGTGAGGCTATGAATATTTTAGTGATCGACGGGCAGGGCGGTCAGCTGGGCAGTCAGCTGGTAAAGAGCATCCTGCAGCAGATGAAAGAAGTGAAGGTGATGGCGGTAGGCACCAATGCCATTGCAACGGCGGCCATGCTGAAGGCCGGTGCCCATCAGGCATCCACGGGGGAAAATCCTGTTGTGGTGGCCTGCAGAAAGGCAGATGTGATCATCGGGCCCATCGGTATCGTCATTGCAGATGCTATGTTTGGGGAAGTGACCCCTAAAATGGCAGTGGCGGTGGCGCAGGCGGACGCGGTGCGTATCCTGCTGCCTGTGAATAAATGTGATAATCTGGTGGCTGGTGTGCCTGACCTTTCCATGTCTACCCTCATCGCTGATGTGATGGTAAAACTGCATGGACTGGAGAAACAGGTTGCTTCTGACAGAAAAACATGTTAAACTGTTTCTGTTATCCTGAAGGATAATGATAAGACAGAAGTCTTTTGATTTTTTTATGACAGAAAAATAAAGAATAACGATGCTAAGAAGGTGTCACGGTTCCCAGAAGGGGAAAGTGCGCCTTTTTTTATCATATGGGAGAGAATAAAATGAAAAAGACAAAAGAAGTGAAAAAACTGACCCTTTCGGGTTTATTTCTGGCACTGGCACTGGTGATGCCCTTTCTGACGGGGCAGATCCCTCAGATTGGTTCCATGCTTTGCCCCATGCATTTTCCTGTGCTGCTCTGCGGTTTCTTCTGTGGCGGCGGAATGGGGCTTCTGGTGGGCTTTCTGGCACCCTTGTTCCGCTCTGTGCTGTTCGGTATGCCGCCCATGTTTCCTGTGGCCATCTGCATGGCCTTTGAACTGGCGGTGTATGGTCTGGTCTGCGGTGGACTGTATCGCATCCTGCCGAAGAAAAAAGGCAGCATTTATACTGCTCTGATTTGTGCCATGGTTCTGGGTCGCCTGGTCTGGGGTGCGGCAATGATGGTCTGCGTCGGTGCGGAAAACTTTGGTCTGCCTGCATTTCTGGCAGGGGCAGTGACTACAGCCCTGCCCGGTATCGTGCTGCAGCTGGTGCTGATCCCCGTGGTGGTCATGGCCATGGAAAAATTTATGGAAAAATGAGAAAGGAAATCCGCTTATGATGGATTTTGAAAAATATCTGACGGAACAATTACATAACCATCCTTCTG
>JAFZDV010000206.1 GCA_017560955.1 Anaerotignum sp. | reverse complement strand
CAGACTGGCAGGGGATACCCTGTTCTTCTTCGAGCAGGTCATCTGGGAAACATTGGTCTGCTATGAAAAGCAGATGAAATAAAAGGGGGCGTCATAAGAAAGGAGAATGCTTATGACAAGAGGAAGAGATGTTTTCTGGGGCATCTATGCAGCGGTGACACCTTTTCTGGTGATCCATGTCTTTGGAAGTCTGGAGAAAATGCTGGGAGAATATGCATCCAGAACTTATGATTCTCTGACGGCGTTTTTTGGACAGGCTTTTCTGGCATTGTTGCTTGGTGTGGTTCTGGCAGTTCTGGCAGTAAGGTTTTTCTCTAAACCGATGGAAACCAGCAGAGCGCCTTTGATTGGGTTATGCATTGGTTTGCTATATTGCGTACTGCTGATGCTTGTGCTTCCTTTGGAATGGTTTGTGGGAGCTGAAATTCCTGTTTGGGTTTATCAGTTTGCGTATTATACTTACAGAAGTTTACGATATATCACTGTAACAGGGTTTTATATTGTGACTTTGATTGTATATTGGAAAAACTATACCTTCCTTCCCAAAGAAGAATTACAGAAAGAAATGGAACGGTAAGAAAGAGCGGCTTTTGCCGCTCTTATTTTTGTTCACAAAAAATTAAGATTTCCAATGGTCGGATACAATTGGATTTTCTGTCGAAGTATGGTATCATACCTTTCATAGAGAAAAGAAAGGATGATTTTATTGAGAAATGAAATTTACAATAGAGAATTGAGATGGATCGAACTGGTTCAGATGTCCTTGCAGGTATTTGCCGGGATTTTCAATTCTTTTCTGAAAGTATTGTTTTTTATTTTCCTGCCTATTTCTTTGTTGGAAACAGTGATTCTGCAGAGAATGACCCAGGTGCAGTTGGCGATGGTTCATATTGATGGCAGTATGGCACCCACACAGCCTCAGGTACAGCAGATGTTGGAACAGATGATGCAGCTGATGACGCAGGAATTCCTGCTGTATGCGGTAGCCATGTTCCTGCAGCCTGTAGGCAGTATCGCTATTGCAAAAATGGTAAAACAGCATCTGGATGGGGAAAAAATGGAAGCAGGCAAAGCCATTGGCGAAGCTCTGAACCATATGCCTGCCATTCTGATCACAGGTTTTATTTATGGTTCTCTGGTTCTGCTGGGCAGTTTTGTGATCGTGCCCGGTGTGTACTTTGGTATCGCATGGGGTCTGTATGCCTGCGTGATCGCTTTTGAAGATAAAAAAGGCTGGGATGCGCTCCGTGCAAGTAAAGAACTGGTACAGGGCAAATGGTGGAAGACTATGGGCTATCTGTTCATGCTGGCTTGTATTGCAATGCTGTGGAATACGGTATTTGAGATGATCTGCTCCTTCATGGGAGATGGTACAAAAAAAGATCTGATCTATCAGTTCCTGTGCTACATTTCTGTAGGCTTTACTGCAGTTGGTGAATGTCTGCTGTATCTGAACAGAAAAGCTGTGGCAGAAGGTGCCTGTGTATTCGGTACTGGTTTTGTGAATGATTTTGCTTCTGCGGAAGATATGCCGGCGGAACCTGTGGAAGGTACTGTGGATGGCGTTGCAGAGGAAAAAACAGAAGAAGTTGTCCCTCTTCTGGAAGAGGAAAAGGACGAAAACGAGAATAAATGAGCATATGCCTCAATACAGTATGTATTGGGGCATTTTTTGTCCCGTTTCGAAAAATTGACTAGGAAAATCCCTTTTTTGGTGCTATACTTATAAAGTAAGCACAAAAATAGGGAAAGAATCGAGGTGCGTTTATGTATTGTGGTAATGGTAATTTTACAGCAGAAGAATTGAAATACATGAGACTGCTGTCTGATCAGTATAAAAATATCAACAGTGCGGCGACAGAGATCATCAACTTGAAGGCGATCCTGAACCTGCCCAAAGGTACAGAACATTTTGTATCTGACATTCATGGTGAAGCAGATTCCTTCAGCCATGTACTGCGTAATGCTTCCGGCGTTATCAAAAACCAGATCAGTGCGATTTTCGGTGAGAGCCTGCGTAACAGCGAAAAGAAATCTCTGGCAACACTGATCTACTATCCTGAACAGAAACTGGAACATCTGGCAGAAACAGAAGATCCTGAAGATCTGGAAGAATGGTATAAAATCACTCTGCACAGACTGGTTAAGATCTGTAAGGTTGTTTCTTCCAAATATACTCGTTCCAAAGTAAGAAAGGCTCTGCCTAAGGAATTTGCATATATCATCGAAGAACTGCTGCACGAAAACAACTCCAGTGCAGATAAGGACAGATATTATACAGAAATCATCCATACGATCATTGACCTGGGTCAGGCGGATCGTTTTATCACAGCAATGTGTAAACTGATCCAGCGACTGGCGATTGACCAGCTGCATGTTCTGGGTGATATCTATGACCGAGGCCCTCATGCCGCAAGAATCATGGATATCCTGGCAAACTATCACTCCGTAGATATTCAGTGGGGTAACCACGATATCGCATGGATGGGTGCTGCCGCAGGTTCTCAGGCGCTGATTTGTAACGTTCTGCGTATCCAGACAAGATATGCAAATCTGGATACTATCGAAGAAGACTATGGTATCAATCTGCTGCCTCTGGCAACATTCGCCATGGAAAAATATGCAGATGACCCCTGTGATCGTTTCAAACCTAAAGGCGATGAAGTGCTGAGCGACAAAGACTTTAATATGATCGCGAAAATGCATAAGGCGATTTCTGTTATGCAGTGGAAAATGGAAGGTCAGATCATTCAGCGCCGTCCTGAATTCCGTATGGAAAACAGACTGCTGCTGGATAAGATCGATTTCGAAAAAGGTACAGTCAATATCGAAGGTGTGGACTATCCCATGAGAGATATGAACTTCCCCACTATTGACCCTAACGATCCTTATACACTGACAGAAGAAGAACAGGAAGTTATGGATAAAGTAAAATCCTCCTTCGTAAACAGTGAAAAACTGCAGGAACACATCCGCGTGCTGTATCATAAAGGCAGTATGTATACTATTTTCAACTCCAATCTGATGTTCCATGGCGGTATCCCCATGAACGCAGATGGCACACTGAAAGAAGTGGAATTCCGCGGCCAGAAATATATCGGTAAGGATTATCTGGATGCGGTAGAAAGAACCATGCGTGAAGGTTACTTCAACAAAGCCCACACAGAAGCAAAACGTGAATGCATGGACTACATCTGGTATATGTGGTGCGGTGAAGATTCTCCTCTGTTCGGTAAGAAGAAAATGACAACCTTCGAAAGATATTTTATCGAAGATAAAGAAACACACAAAGAAGAAAAGAACCCTTACTATACACTGAGAAACGAAGAAGCAGTATGTAAGAATGTACTGTCTGCCTTTGGTCTGGATCCCGAAACATCCCATATCGTAAACGGCCATGTACCTGTTAAGGTAGTAAAAGGTGAAAGCCCTATCAAGGCAAATGGTAAACTGTTTGTAATCGACGGTGGTTTCTCCAAAGCATACCAGAAAGAAACAGGTATCGCAGGTTACACACTGATTTACAACTCTCACGGTATCGTACTGGTATCCCATGAACCTTTCGTATCCACAGATATTGCCATTGCGGAAGAACAGGATATTCTGTCCTCCACAGTTGCACTGCAGTATACACAGGACCGTATCCGTGTAAGAGATACAGATATCGGCGTAAAACTGCAGGATAGTGTAGATGAACTGGAAAAACTGGTTTATGCATATCAGAATGGTATCCTGAAGGAACGCGGCAACTAAATACATAGAAACTGACCCTCTGTAGCAATACAGAGGGTTCTTTTTTGTTCCACAATATGAGAAAACATATTTGTTTAATATAAATAAAGAAAAGGAATGGATTTTGTGTTTGTTTGTCATAAATTGACAAATGTCCGTGAAAGTGCTATGCTAAGTGCAAATGAATTGCTTTCAAATAGCATTTTTAAGGAGGTCTTGTTATGTCTTATAGTCCATTATTAGGTTCTTCTTTCAATAGAACAAAACTGCGTGACCCTCAGCATGTCAGCACATTCTCCGGTATGTGTTCCATGTGTACTGCAGACTGTGTAGGTACCTGCGAAATCGGTATTTCTGCGGTGCGTGGTGCCGATGCGGTTTACCCCACAACAACAGGTGATAATCAGGTGGCATCTGAAAAAGTATATCCCATCGATTATTCTCATTTTAATATCAATGGCCGTGTTTTTGGCGCAGTGGGCGCAGAAGCGGACTCTGACAAAGCGACCATCCGTGATGTAAATCTGGAAACAGAAATCGGTACACTGAATCCTGTAAAACTGAAACTGCCCATCATTCTGCCTGCGCTGATCAAACTAAACTGGCAGGATTACTTCGGCGGTGCGGCGATGGCAGGTGTTCTGACTGTCATTGGTGAAGGTGCTGTTACAAAAGACCCCACACTGAAACTGGAAAACGGCAAAGTAGTTCATTGCCCTAAACTGGGTGAATTCCTGGATGCTTTCCGCAAATATTATCGTGGTTACGGCCAGATCATTCTGCAGGTGAATGTGGACGATGATGGTATTGGCGTTCCCGAATATGCCATCAAAGAATGCGGTTGTGAAGCAATCGAATTCAAATTTGGTCAGTCTGCAAAAGGCACACAGCCTGTTAACAGACTGGCAACACTGGAAGCGGCACTGAAAGCACAGTCTCAGGGTCTGCTGGTTCTGCCTGATCCTTCCGATCCTGAAGTGGTTGCAAAATATAATGCAGGCCGCGGCGAAAATTTCCGTTCCTACGCAAGACTGCCCATGTGGGATGAAAACTATCTGGTACCCAGAATTAACGAACTGCGTGAAATGGGTCTGAAAAATGTATACTTCAAAATGGCTGGTTATGACTATGCCGATCTGGAACATGTTCTGCGTATTGCAGCAGCGGCACAGGTTGACATGGTAACATTTGACGGTGCAGGCGGCGGTTCCGGTTACAGCCCTTGCAAGATGATGAATGAATGGTGTCTGCCTACATGCGTGATGCAGAGTTATCTGAACGATATTATGGAAAGACTGGAAAATGAAGGTGTAAGCCTGCCTCATATCGCAGTGACAGGCGGTTTCTCCATGGAAGATCAGGTTTATAAAGCACTGGCACTGGGCGCACCTTACCTGAGTGCAGTTGGTATCTGCCGTGCATCCATGGCAGCAGCGATGAGTGCGAAAAAAGTGGGTGAACTGATGGAAGCAGGACAGCTTCCTGTGGAACTGCAGAGATTCGGTTCTACTAAAGATGAACTCTTCCCCGATCTGAGAGAATTGCGTGAACTGTATGGTGATGAAGCAAATGACTTCAGTACAGGTGCTATCGGTGTATATTCCTACCTGAACAGAATTGCTTTCGGTCTGAAACATTTTGCAGCACTGAACAGAAAATTCGATCTGAAATATATCGAAAAGAAAGATATCTTCCCTCTGACAAGAGATGCGAAAGACATCCTTGATGGCAAATGGATGAAATAAAACATAAAAAAGAAAACCTCCCGTATGGGAGGTTTTTTGTTGTCATTTTTTCTTATAAGGAGTGGGGGATTTTTTCTGATGTGCTGCCTGTTTGCCTGCGATATAGCCGCTGGCCCAAGCCCACTGCAGATTGAAGCCGCCGCAGTCACCATCGATATCCAGTACTTCGCCTGCTGCATAGAGGTTAGGACAAAGATAACTTTCCATGGTTTTGGGATTGAATTCTTCTGTACGGATGCCGCCTGCAGTAACCTGTGCTGCATCAAAACCCATGGCGCCGATGACGGGGATTTCGAAATCCTGAATGGCATGAGCGATGCGCTTGATATCAGAAGATTTCAAAGTGTGGATTGGGTCTGTGAAGCCAAAGCCTGCATAACGCAGGATGGTTCTGCCCAGTCTGTTATGCAGGATGCCTGTCAGGAAGTTTTCCAATGTCTGATTAGGCATCATTTTTTTGCGGTTATGCAGGATGGAAACCACTTCATCGTGATTCAGATTGCGCATCAGATTCAGATGGAT
>JAFZDV010000205.1 GCA_017560955.1 Anaerotignum sp. | reverse complement strand
AGATTTTACAATTTTACCCACCAGTTCAGGTGTTTTCATCAGACAGGAACCTTCGCCGTTCTTTACGATTTTAGGTGCAGGACAGCCCATATTCACATCGATGATATCAATGGGATAGGGTTCGATTTTTTTCGCCATAGCGCCCAGAATTTCAGGATCGGAGCCGAAGAGTTGCACTGCAACAGGGCGTTCGTTGGGGTCGATTTCCAGAAGTTCTGTTGTGTTTTTGTTATCGTATAAAATGCCTTTGGCACTGACCATTTCGGAATACACCAGACCACAGCCCATTTCCTTGCACAGCAGACGGAAAGGCAGATCTGTGACACCGGCCATGGGCGCCAGAAAGACATTATTTTCTAATTCCAGATTACCAATTTTCATATATTTTCACCTCTTTTGGGGTTCAAACAAAAACAGGCATAAATGCCTGTTTTATTTTATTTATTCTTTTCGTACAGGATGCGCAGACCTTTCAATGTCAGCACAGGGTCCAGCACATCAAAAATTTCATTGTTAGGGTCGATAACCTTCGCCAGACCGCCTGTTGCAATAACTTTCATATCAGGCAGATTCAGCTGTTCACGTAAAGTCTTGATAATATATTTTGTCTGACCGATATGGCCCATCACCAGACCTGCCTGCAGGCTATCCACTGTATTTTTCGCAATGATAGACTTAGGTGTCTTGATCTCGATTTTGGGCAGCTGTGCCGCTTTCTGATACAGCGCGTCCGCACAGGAAGAAATACCGGGTGTGATAAAGCCTGTGATAAACTCATTTTTTTCGTTGATGACATCGAATGTATTGGCTGTACCATAGTCAATAACAATAGCAGGACCACCATAGATCTCATTTGCCGCAACCAGATCGACGATTCTGTCTGCACCAACAGATTTTGGATCATCGCGTTTTACCACGATGCCTGTTTTCATACCAACGCTTACGATCATTGGTTCAATATTAAAATATCTGCGGATCCCCTGTGTCAGGGAATACATAATATCAGGCACTACAGAGGAGATGATAACTGCTTCCACATCCTTGGCGTTCACGCCTTCTGCATCGAACAGACCATGGATGAACATGCCTGTTTCATCAGCAGTACGGTTGCCGCCTGTGGTCATTCTCCAGCAGTTGACCAGTTCTTCCCCGTCATATAAACCTAAAACAAAGTTGGTATTACCAACATCGATTACCAGAAGCATCTGCTTTCCTCCTACTTAACGACGACCTTTATTTTTTTCATAGATCAGACGCAGACCTTTCAGCGCCAGAACAGGGTCGTAAACATCAAAAATACCTTCTTTTTCTTCGTGGATCACTCTGCCCAGACCACCTGTTGCAATGACTTTCATATCAGGGCAGTCGAAATGTTTTCTGATCTCATCAATGATGAATTCTGCCTCCCCGATATGACCATATACCAGACCAGCCTGCATGCTTTCTACTGTATTTTTTGTGATCACACTGCCAGGGCTGACGATTTCAAACTTAGGCAGGTTTGCCGCCTTCTGTGTCAGTGCATCGGCACAGGTCTGCAGACCGGGTGCTGTGATGCCTGTCATGAACTCGCCCTTTTCGCTGACTACATCGAAAGTAGTCGCTGTGCTGTAATCCACTACAATGGCAGGGCCGCCGTAAATTTCATAAGCCGCAACCAGATTTACGATACGGTCTGTGCCCATTTCTTTAGGATTTTCCATACGCAGATTGATGCCTGTCTTGATGCCCGCACGCACAACGATGGGATCTTTTTTCAGGAATTTTTTGATGCCGTTCAATGTGGAATACATCACATTGGGCACAACAGAAGAAACGATAACCGCTTCAATATCGTTTACAGACACATCGGAATACTGGAACAGATTACGGATCATCAGACCTGTTTCATCTGCCGTACGGCCGCTCTGTGTAGAAAGACGCCAGTTGGCGATCAGTTTCTCACCATCAAACACGCCGAAAACCATATTCGTATTGCCTACATCGATTACCAATAACATAAGCCTTCTCCTATTCGAGATAATTTATTACGGAAAAAGCCATTCGTAAAGCTCCGCTTTACTCATGTATTTGCTCCGCAAATTCATTTTGATTTATGCTTATATTGCCTTTTGCAAGCAAATCAATATAAGCATAACCCAAAAGCACTTTTTTCCGCCTTTTTCATAAACAACGGCGCAAGAACATCCTGCGCCGCATGCATTACCTTATTTATTATGTATCATTCTTTTTTAAGCGGAGCCTCAAAAGCTTCGCTTTTTCGGTCGCTTTGCTCCTCAAAACAATCCAAAATCTTTGCCTTATTTGTCTGCAAGCAGCCAAATCAAGCCTGCAATTTTGTTTGTTTTTCTCCGCTTTTCACGAATATTAAACAACTTTTTTGTACAGTGTTCTGCTGACTGCTTTGGAAACCACGCCGCCTGCGATACAGCTTGCGGGCCATTCCAGCATACCATTCACACCTACAAACATCACAACAAACAGGAAGGGATTTACACCGCCGAATGCTGTGTTGAAGCCCTGGATATATTCTGTGTTCCAGAACAGCAGGATCAGTGTTGCCATAAAGAAAACTGTGTTCAGGAAAGCAGCAAAGAAACCGCCTACGAAATAACATACTGTTTTCTTTTTGTCCAGTTTAGATACCAGCAGGAAGATCACGCCTGTCACAAAACCCATCAGCATTCTTGTGGGGATGCACAGCAGGAATGTGTTTACAGGGCTGATGTTAAACAGTGTTGCACTGAAAACAGATGTACCTGTTACCGCCTGATAAAAACTTGTAGCACCGAAAATGAAACCTAACCATGCGCCCGCTTTGGGACCCATCAGCATTGCGCCGATGGCTACAGGGATCATCATCAGGGAAATATCTACACCCAGTGTATGGAAATAACCCAGAGGTGTAAATGCCATTACCAGCAGGATACCTGTCAGAAGACCCAGTGTTGTCAGGTCTTTTACACTCATTCTTTTCTTTTTCGCTGTTGTTGTTTTCACTTCTTCAACTTTTGTTTCTACTTCGCTCATTTTGAAATAGCTCCTTTCATTCTCATTCTTCTCTCTTTGCCCCACTCCGAGGCAATCCGATATAAGATGATTTGGAATCATTTTGACCATTGCGTCATCCTTTTGGAGAGAGGATATCATACCTGCCCACATCCTGTGGGTCATGTCAATTTCTTCCCATAATTCCGCCATTTTTACGCAATCACATACATTATAACAAGAAATGCGTAGATTACAACATTTTTTTGAGATTTTCTGTTAAAAAAACAACGATTTTACAGGGTTTTGCCTTCTGCTGCGGCTCTTCTCTGCAGTTCCATTTTTGCCAGTTCGCCTTCTTTTGTAAAGAAGATCACATACCACAGTTCCATCGCACGGAACAGTTCCAGTTCTTCTTTCTTCAGACGTTTGATTTCCAGTTCTGCGCCGATTTCATCGAAATCGAAATCGCCTTCATGTTTTACTGTTTCGAAGTAAATGTCACCGTTGTCATCAAAGCCAACCATGAATGTGCAGTTCAGTTTTTCTGCCATCATGATACAGATTTTTTTCAGGTCTTCTTTGATAGCATCGGGCAGGAATCTGAATTCCTCTTCCATGAAATATTTCTGTTCTTTATTGTTCGCTGCTGCGATCACTTTTTTTGCCATGTTTCTTACTCCTTTTCTCTGATGGATACTTCGCCGGAGAAAACCACTTCCTCCGCGCCGTTATCCTTTCTTCTTACGATCAATTCCCCTTCAGGGGTGATATCCAAAGCCATTGCCAGATACGTTTCCCTGCCAATGACACGTACTTCTTTTCCGATATTCAGACATTTTCTGCGGTATCTTTCCTTGAAGGGAGCAAATACGCCGCCTGCCGCAAGGAATTCCGCATACAATGCTTCAAAACGTTTCATCACGCATCCCACGATCACTGCACGGTCAAATTCTCTGCCCGTTTCCAGATACAGGGACGTAGCGATGTCCTGCAGGTCTTCTGGGAAGGCCTTTGTATTCACATTGATGCCCATGCCTACGGTCACAGAATAGATCTTTTCCATATCACAATCCATTTCCGTCAGGATACCCACCAGTTTCTTTCCGTTCAGCAGGATATCGTTGGGCCATTTGATGCCAACTTCCACATCTGTCACTTCTTCGACAGCTTCCGCAATGGCGATGCCTGTCAGAAGGGTCAGCACCGATGCCTGCATGGGAGGGATATCGGGTCTGAGCAACAGGCTCATCCAGATACCGCTGTCCTTTGGTGCCTGCCATGCACGTCCCATTCTGCCGCGGCCTGCTGTCTGCATTTCCGCAACAGCCAGCGTGCCTTCTGACGAACCTTCCAGTGCCAGTTCACGGATACGGTCATTGGTGGTGTCCGTTTCGGGGTAAAAATACAGGGATTGTCCCATTTTTTCAGTTTGCAATGCCACCTCGATAGCGGCTTTATTGTATTCGTTCATAACGAACCTTCCTTAACAAAAATGGCATTGGCGGAATTCCACCAATGCCCATTTTCAGTTCTTATTTCGCTGCTTTTGCGTTTACTTTGTTCAGGAATTTACCCAGTTCGATGATTGCACGACCATGTGTACCTTCGCAGATTTTGTCAACTTCATCATATGCTTTGATGGAGTATGTCAGCAGTTTGCCTTTTACTTCTGTTACTTCTGCTACGATACGAACTTTCATGCCAACGGGTGTAGCTGCCATGTGCATCAGGTTGAAGGATGTACCTACTGTTTCCCAACCTTCGGGCAGGAAAGGTGCTACTGTGCCGATTGCTGTGCCTTCGATCCAAGCGATCATTCTGGGGGAAGCGAATACGGGTACTCTGTCATTACCGAAGTGTGCCGCTGTATCGCCTTCTTCTACTACAAATTCTTTTTCAAATGTCATGCCGGGTACGATGTTGCTGAAATCCATGATTCATTCTCCTCTCTTGTTTCCTGCTTATTCCACTGTGCCTTCTACAGTTTCTGCAGGTGCTTCTGTTTCTTCTTCTACATTTGCGATGCCCAAAATTTCATTGCGCACCTTCTGGTCAAACAGAGTACGGAATTCGTCCCCTGTGACTTTCTCTTTTTCTACCAGCAGTTTTGCTGTAGCATGGAGCATTTCCATATTTTCTTTCAGGAGGCGTTTTGCTTCCTGATAAGCGTCTGTTACGATACGGTTTACTTCCTGGTCGATGGTTGTCGCCACATTTTCACCGTAATTTCTTTCGTGGCCCCAGTCTCTGCCGATGAAGACTTCGTTGCTGTTGCCTCCGAACTGGATGGGACCCAGAATGTCACTCATACCATACTGTGTTACCATGCTTCTTGCCAGAGCTGTTGCTCTTTCAATATCATTGGAAGCACCAGTTGTGATGTCTTTGATGACCAGTTCTTCCGCTGCACGGCCGCCCAGCAGACTGATGATTTCCTGTTCCATCATCATCTTTGTCATGTACATCTTATCCTCACTGGGCAGAGGCATTGTATAACCACCTGCCATACCTGTGGGGATGATGGAGATGCTGTGAACGGGATCCAGTTCGCTGAGTACTTCGAACAGGATCGCATGACCGCCTTCGTGGTATGCTGTGATGTATTTTTCTTTTTCAGAGATAACTCTTGTTTTCTTTTCTGTACCAACACCGATCTTGATGAGGGCTTTCTGAATTTCCTCCATATCGATGAGTTTTTTGTTGTCCCTTGCAGTCAGCAGGGCTGCTTCATTCAGAAGGTTTGCCAGGTCTGCACCTGTGAAGCCTGCTGTTGTCTGAGCAATGACCTTCAGATCCACATCGGGATGCATGGGTTTGCCTTTCGCATGTACACGCAGGACAGCTTCTCTGCCTTTTACATCAGGTCTGCCAACATAAACCTGTCTGTCGAAACGACCGGGTCTCAGCAGCGCAGGGTCAAGGATATCTGCACGGTTTGTTGCCGCGATGATGATAACGCTTTCGTTGATGCCGAAACCGTCCATTTCAACCAGCAGCTGGTTCAGTGTCTGTTCTCTTTCATCATGACCGCCGCCAAGACCTGCGCCTCTGCGACGACCAACAGCATCGATTTCATCGATGAACACGATACTGGGAGCGTTCTTTTTCGCCTGTTCGAACAGGTCGCGCACACGGGATGCACCGACACCGACAAACATTTCTACGAAGTCAGAACCGGAGATGCTGAAGAAAGGTACGCCTGCTTCGCCTGCAACGGCTTTTGCCAGCAGTGTTTTACCTGTACCGGGAGGGCCCACCAGCAGTACGCCTTTGGGGATTCTTGCGCCCAGTTCTGTGAATTTCTGAGGGGCTTTCAGGAACTGTACCAGCTCTTCCAGTTCCGCTTTTTCCTCATCACAGCCTGCTACGTTATCAAATGTCACCTTGTTTTCGCCGTCAACACTCATTTTGGCTTTGCTTTTGCCAAAATTGTTCATTTTGCTGCCGCCGCCGTTCATCTTATTGAAAAGGAATGTAAAGACGATCACCATCAGGATGATGGGAAGCAGTGTAGACAGAATTGTTGTGAACAGGCTTTCTCTCTGCAGTTCGCCAACTTCCAGACGGAAACCGTTTTCTGCCGCTTTCTGATCCAGTTTTGCCTGCAATGTGGACATGCTGGGTGCTTCTACGATGATGATGCTGCCATCTTTCAGTGTTGCTTCTACTGTACCATAGTCACTTACTTCTGTGCTTCTGGAAACCTCAACAGATGCTACATTGTTTGCATCCAGTTCCTTCAGCAGGTCACTGTAAGCGTATGCCTGCGTTGCTTCTGTCTGTGTACCCTTATCCATCAGACCGGGACCTGTATATGCTACCAGACCCAGAATGATGAGGAATACGATGGCATAAATACCAAATGATTTAAAATATTTTTTCAAGAGCGTTCCTCCTTTTTTGCATGAATTTTTTCGATCATCCGACTCCCTTACCCCTCAGGAATCAGACCATATCAATAAATGATTGTATCATACTTTATCAGGAAACGCAACGAAGGATTTCTTACGATACTGTGAAAAAACGCCGAAATTTCAGCTTTTTAAAAATCATACCGCAATACTGTCATATTTACATCTTTTCCGACCTGTGCTATGCTGAAAAAAGGAGGCGATATGTATGGTATCCATCAATCAGGAAAAATGTATCGGCTGCGGCATGTGTGTAAAAGATTGCTTCTTTGGTGTGCTGAGCCTGAAAGAAAATAAAGCAGAAATTGCCGCTCCCTGCTTCGACTGCGGCCATTGTGTGGCGATCTGTCCTGCCAATGCTGTGACCATGTCCGACTATCCCATGGAAGAAGTCAGAGAATATGACGATACCTGCAGTATGGATGCACAGAACCTGCTCCATTTCATGCAGTTCAGACGCAGTGTGCGCCAGTTCAGAGGAGAACCCGTTCCCATGGAATATATGCACAATATTCTGGAGGCTGGCAGATATACCCCTACCGCCGCCAACCGACAGGATGTTTCCTGCATCCTCATCAGAGAAAATCTGGACGAATTCCGCAGAATCGTATGGGAAGGTCTGGGAGAACGACTGGCAAAAGGCACCCCTGACCCTTATGCTTACCGTATGCAGCTGTTCTATGATGCATATCTTGCAAATCCCGAAGAAGACCGTCTATTCTGCGGCGCAGATATCTGCATGCTCGT
>JAFZDV010000204.1 GCA_017560955.1 Anaerotignum sp. | reverse complement strand
GAATAGATGGTTTCTTCTTCGTAGAAGGTATGTGTCATAGCACCCATATAGCCAACTTCGCAGTTTTGTACAAGCTTGCCTCCGTTCGCCTCAATTGCATGACCACCATACATCACAGCCAGGTTGTCTAATACAGACATATATCCAAAATTTAATGTAACAACGCTTCCATTGTATGGATCACAACAGAATTCGATGGATTCATAAACTTCGCCCGGATTTCCTTCATCACAGCGAAAATACAGTTTCCCTTCCCGATCAGCATATTCATAAACATAGATGGGATGCTGGGTATTCAAATCAGAATAATCAATGTCGTTAAAATATTGAAGATCATGCATATCTTTAGTCGGATCAAATACAGGCTTTTGCATTAATGTATTATAATCATCACTCACAGTATCCTTCACATACTTGTCGCCCGTCCACCAAGCAGCTGCTTTATCTGATAAGTCCATATTGCCATCCAGAACAATATCTCCGCAATCCATGATGTCCTTATAGAAAATCCAGATATTATCTGTTCCCTCCATCAAGCTCCATTTAGATGGATCCGCACCATTTTCCGGTGATCCGTATATGCCGGGTTTCGCACCCTCACCATAGGCAGAGTATGTAACGCCATTTTGTGCAATGAGAGCTTCTCCACGCCAAACATCTCCGCGACGGAAGAATACACCATCCCCCGGACGTAAATTTGCACTATTTACTTTATCCAGAGATGCCCAGGGAGTCTCCTCACTTCTGCCATTGTTACTGTCAGCACCATCTGCAGAAACATAATAACAGGTGCCAGTAACAGTGATTTCCGTAGGACTATTCAAAATTGCTTCACGCCGTGCATCTGCGTTTGACAATATTTCCTGATCTGCAGCAGTCATAGGCCGTTCTGAATTGCCACATCCATAAAGTAATCCCAATATGAAAATAACTGGCAATAACATATATTTTTTCATGCCCCAACCTCTTTTCTTTATATCAGTCAACGCCTCTCATCGTTAAATTCAAATTTATCTGTTTAGTTTTAGTTTAGCAAATTTCCAATTACCTATCAATGTTAGAATTTATTAAGGTATCCACTGACCGCCAGAGAAGAATGGTGTGATATAGGACATAATAAAACCAAGGCCATTGATAATTGCCCATGTAATGATAATGCGTTTCAGCCATGCTCTAGATTCATCGACTGTTCTACCACTGCGAGAGAAATTCATCATAAGAAGCGCAATCGCCGCTGTCACAACAGCTGCAATCGTAGAAATCGCAACGATTTCTCCATATACATCAGACATGATCTCTGTTGCTTTCTCCCAAATCGTTACATTGGCATAGACTGGCTCGATCATATAAGCAAGCATTGTTATCATGCAAAAAAATAAGTATCCAAACTGCGGGATACCGGTACAAATTCTTTCTGCAATTTTCTTCTTCATAATTTACCTCCTGTTTTTGGACAAAAGAAAACACCCGATATCATTTTCAGGTGCCCTTTGTGGTTGATAGATTTATCGATACTATTATTATAATATATTAGGAATTCTGGGTAAATCTCTCGTATATTCCAATAATGTTTCAATTGTATTCTAAGCCTCTGCCACTTTAAAACTACGAAGATATATCAGCAGAACAAAAGCCCGGTCCACTTATGAATACCTCATCGATCTGGCAGAAGACCCTGCCGTTCTGGCACCACTGCGTTTCCTGAGAGAACGGGAAATTGTATACCTCCATAGATGCGGCAAAACTTTAGATATCGCAAGGGATTATCTGAATCAAGCATTATTTCTTTATGCAGAAAAATGGTTGTGATCGCTCAATAAGAAAAAGACACCTCTCTCGAGGTGTCTTTCTTAATATTTCTTTCTCTGAATTGCCTTTTCAATTTTATGGAAGCCATCCACATATTTTTCATTACGAATCGCAATCAATGTATAGATCGTATCAATAATGGTTTCCTGCGCAATACGGGAACTCAATGCCACAATACGATACTGCGTTTCCTTACTGGCTGTGTAAAGCTGAATATCCGTTATTTTACTCAATGGAGAACTGCCCATACTGGTCATGGAAATTGTTATTGCACCATTGGATTTTGCCAGTTTCGTATTATCCACAACATCCTTGGAGCTGCCGGAATGGCTGATAGAGAATACAACATCATCCGCTGTCAGCAAAGAGGTGGCAATGGTCTGCATATGAGAATCCATATATGCTACTGCATCGATCCCCAGACGCATCAGCTTATGCTGCAGGTCGATCGCTACCGAATGGGAACTGCCCATACCAAGGATCACAACTCTTCTTGCATTCTCAATCGCGTCTGCCGCTTTTACGATCGCATTCACATCCAGTGCATCATGGGTCATAGTCAATGCCTGCATCGTGCCTTGGAATACTTTATCTACAATGACCTCAGAAGGATCTTCTCCCGAAATTTCTTCATGGATATTCTGCATCGGTGTTACAATATCCTGTGCTAATGTTACCTTAAAATCCTGATAACCGCTCAATCCTAATTTTCTACATGCACGAACAACCGTAGCATCGCTGACACCGCTTTGCTCTGCCAGGCCAGCCACAGATAGGTAAATCACTTTTTCCGGATTTTCCAGAATATAATCGACAACTTTTCTTTCCGCTTGACCAAGAGAATCTCTCATGGTTTCCATACGGAGCAATAATGTGGGTACTCTTTCCGGACTCATTTCTGCCCCACCTCCTTCATTTGATTTCAGTTTAGCAACTTTTTTTCAAAAAAACAACCAAATGAAGCAGTTTTTCCTTGTTTGCGAAAGAAAAACGGCATTTTCTTTCGCTATCCACAATGCATCCCTGCTTATTCCCCTTTTTTCTGCAGATTTTTCAGGAATGTTACACAATCTTCTGTAATACCAATATCTGCATGGTCAAAAATGGGAGCTTTCTGATCCTTATTGACAGCCACGATGCAACCTGCCCCCTGAATACCTGCCAAATGCTGCACCGCACCGGAAATACCGCAGGCAATGTAGATTTCCGGGCGAATCGTCTTACCTGACTGTCCCACCTGCCATGAATAAGGTGCTAACCCGGCATTCACTGCCGCACGAGATGCCGCAGGCACTGCTCCAATCATTTCCGCTGTCTCTTTCAGGAGTGCAAAGTTCTCTTTCGTTTCCAGACCCATACCTCCGGCAAGAACGATTTTCGCCTCGCTGAGAGATGTCTCTTCGCTGCTTTCGCCGTTGTGTTTCAAAACTCTGATGCGACCATCTTTCTTTTCCGCCAAGGCACATTTTCTGATTTCTGCCTTCCCTTCAGACCCTTCCTTTGGCACAGGAAATACCCCCTTCTGTACCGTTGCCATCTGCGGATAGGAATGTTTGCAAAGGATGTCCGCCATCAGACTTCCCCCAAAAGCAGGTCTGGTCTGTTTCAGGTAACCATCCTCCACAGAAAGTTCAATACAGTCTGCTGTCAGACCTGTTTTCAGATTCACAGAAAGCATTGCTGCCACCATACGCCCCTTCGCTGTAGCAGGAAATAAAAACGCCCATGGTCTTCCCATTTTCTCCATTTGCTGCAGGATCGCTTTCGCCTGTTCTTCCTCTCTGCAGCAAGGGAATCTATATACGATTTCCGCACCACACGCTGCCGCCGTTTTCTCTGCACCAGCAAATAAAACCGCAGCAGTCCTGCATTCTGCTTCTGCCCCTATTTCTTTTGCTTTCCCCAGAAGTTCCTTGGCTCCTGCAGAAAGTAATTTCTCTTTTGTCTCGCAATAAACCCAGATTTCAGGAAGGTATTCGTTTTTCTCTATCATTCTGCATCCCCTCCCTTTACCTGTTTAACCTTAGACCACAGCCACTCAGTTCCTTCTTCCAGAGAACAATGTCCGCATTTTCTCTGCCATTCAGGGAAATAAGACCGTTTTACCTCTGTATAAGAACCGGCACTTCCGACCTCTTCTTTTTTTAATCCCAGCGTTTCCCTGTCTAAAAGGATCACCGGACGCTTTGCTGCATTCCTCATGCCGAAAACAGAAGGTAGTCTCGGATGATCAATTCCCTCTATCCCCTCCAGCACGCTGATCAGGGCGGGCAGCTTCACTTCAACCACCTCTTCACCATCCTCCAGAAGCCTTCCGCAGATGATCGTATTTTCTTTTTTTTCCAGACTGACAACATTGGTCACAACAGGAATCCCCAGCATTTCTGCCATCTGAATGGGAACCTGCCCTGTTTCCCCGTCCAATGTTCTTCTTCCGCAGAAAATCAGGTCATAAGCCGCCGTTTTTTTCAGAGCCGCAGCAAGAACAAAAGCCGTAGCGTATGTATCCGCTCCGGCAAAGTCTCGATCGGAAATCAGAAACAGCCCATCAGCGCCCAGGGCAGCGCCTTCCTTCAGAATGGTTCTGGCTGCTTCTGTTCCCATCGTGAAAATATCAATTTGTCCAGTATGCTGATCTTTCAGCATCAATGCTGTTTCCAGAGAAAATACATCTGCTGGATTCATCATGGAAGAGGATGCATCTCGGCGGATACGGCCATCGGCAGACAGACTTTTCCCAATGTCTCCCGGTACCTGTTTCATGCAGACCGCCATTCGCATCATACGTCTTCCTCCATTTCCTTATAAATGTCTGCCAGAGCATCATGGATCTTTTTATATCTCTGGAAACCTTTTTCATATTTCTTATGATTTTCCATATCAGGCTTGATGTAGGCTTCTGTTTCCACGCATTTTGCCACACTTTCTTCAAAAGAACCAAATACGCCTGTTGCCACCCCTGCCAGCATGGCAGAGCCCAGAGAAGAATCATTATTTTTCGTTTTCATCATTTCAATGCCAAGCACATCGCTGACGATCTGTCTCCACAGAGTACCTTTTGCACCGCCGCCAATGACAATAGCCTGATGGATATCCAGATTTTCAGCCTGAATAACCTGATAGCAGTCTTTCAGGGAATATGCCACACCTTCCAGCAGGGCTCTTGTGAAGTGACCCTTTGTATGATAGGCACGGATACCTGTGAAACTGCCGCGGAGGCTGGCATCAAAGTAGGGAGTCAGTTCCCCCTGCAGATAGGGATGGAAGTACAGGTTGTCGCTGAGAGGAGCAATTTTTTCCGCCTCTCTGTTCATCCATTCATAAGCATCGATGCCCTGTGCTTCGCTTTCCATCATTTCACCCTTACCCAGAATATCACGGTACCAGCGATAGGATGCAGCACAGGATTTTGTGCCTGTACCGGGGTACCATAAACCGGGAACGATATGCTGATAATTCACCAGTCGCTTATTATTCAGCGCATGGTCTGTAATTGGGCAGATACGGCCTGCTGTTGCCAGTTTGATGGTCATCTGCCCCTGCTGGATCGCACCGTTGGCGTAAACCTCCATAACCGTATCTGTAGAACCTGCGATCACTTTTGTGTGAGGAGAAAGTCCTGTTTCCTTGCAGGCTTGCGCACAGATGGGGCTCAGGATGGTCTGCGGATCAACGATTTCAGGCAGCATATCTTTTGTAATGCCTGCCATAGAACAAAGTTCATCACTCCAGCAATTGTTGGGTACATCCATAAACATGGAACCCATTGCTTCTACATTGTCTGTTACAAAATCGCCTGTCAGGCGGTAACGAACATAGTCTTTTACAAACATGATCTTATGGATGCGATCAAAGTTTTCTTTTTCATGTTCTTTCAGCCACATCAGATGAGGAAGGGTCCACATTTCATTAGGGATGTTATGGGAGAAAGTGTAAATTTCATCTTCGTAATGCTCTTTTAAGAAGGCGACCTCTTTCTGGCTTCGGGAATCCGTCCAGTAAATAGAATCGCGAATGACCTTATCTTCCTCATCCAACAAGACTGCTGTATGGGTTGCCGCATCCAGACAGATTGCGACAACATCTTCAGGTGCTACCATACCTTTCTGCATGACAGCCCTTACATTCGCCACAAAAGCCTGATAGGAATCCTCCGGTTTCTGTTCCGCCCAGCCGTTGTTGGGATAAAATGTAGGGTATTCTTTTGTCGCTGTTGCTACAATAAAGCCGTCTTCTCTCAGCAGTGTTGCCTTGGAAGAACCGCCGCCAAAATCTACACCAATCAAATATTTCATGAGCATTCCTCTCCTGCCTTTATTACATCAATTACATTTTTCTTTTACAAGTTATATCAAATCATTGCAAAATCTTGTTCAGATCTTTGCATTCATATCGTTTTCACAATTTATTTCCCTTAAAAATTAAAGGAATGATAGCCTGCATAAACTGTTCTGAAACCATAAGGCACACCCAGAGCATTGTTTTCTGCATCTGCTGCTGTATGAATGGTAAACATGTCAATATATTCCTTTATGGGTCGTTTATGATTCATCATATACTCCAGCATTCGCTCGCAGTCAGCATCCGCATGAAGCTTTTCTTTTACAGCACCCAGAGAAATCGATGCATCACTGTTCCTCAGATATCTCAGACCATTTTCATCTCTGCCCTGCAGCACATAATATGTATCCTCTGCCTGATTTGCTTTTTTCAGATCATATTTCAGACCATCTCTCTGATACAATGCGATACAATTCAGGATACCAGAATTATTGATACTTTTATTTACGTTAAAGATAACAACTAGTTTCAGCGAATTAAACACTGTACAGAACTCATAGTCACCAGCAGCATTCATAAAACCCGCCAGAGGCCCACAGTCATATTGTGTGACCAATGCATTCGTAATCGCTGCCGCTTTACCGGGTCCATTGGTCTGTGCATACGTAGGCACCTTACCTTTTGTCCAGCCATCACCGCCAGTATACCACGCTGTGCCTGTTTCATAGTCATATTTGTTCACCATTTTGCCTTCACTGTCAACTGCAAGTGTATAAGCCAAAATACCTGTTACATAATCATGAAGCTCCCATATATCAACTGCAGCACGAATCTGGTCGGTACCTGATGCAGAACATATCCATACATCAATGCCATTTTCGTGCAACGCTTTCATCAGTTCCCGGATATTCGGTGTTACAGAGATTCCAACTATCCAGTTGGCTACAACCTGACCAACCTTTGACTTGATTTCCGACGATGTTGTCCAAGTCTCTTCATATGTTTCAACGTCTTTATATTTCAGATATATGTCCTTGGAGATTTCATACACTTCTTGTTCTGTCATACCCGTATTCCAGCATTTATACCATGGATATGTAGCAAAATCGCCTTCACTGGTATTCGCAACCACAAAAAGCATTCGCATTTTCACAGCAAATTCTGTCCACATGGGGTCTTTCTGTATCTTTGACTGCTCCGCTTCTGCAAGACCCTTATAATCGAAAGGTCCGCAACTATTCCAAAGATATGTATAAGCTGAAACAATGTCATCGATCCATTCCTGATAGGAATGTTCCTTCCCATCCATTGAAAAATCACCGGTACGCATTACTTCCAGTTTTCCCAACCCTGTTGCCAGAATATCTGGCAGCTGTTCAGGTGTAAAGGCAAACTGCATTGTTTTGAGTCTATGATATATCCCCATAACCTCTGCGTCAAAAATCGCACAGGTATCATCAAAATCAAACACAACGTATGCATTCCCCTGATGTTCCGGCGAATCTTTTCCATACAACGATATAAAATCATTGAGCGCACGCTTTACTTCTTCAGACCAATCATCTCTATAAAGGTATCCAGACCTTCCCACATAATCAGCAGGAAGATCTGGGTTATTATGTTTTATTATCTCGTCAGTTTGTATTTCAAAATCAATCTTCATATGCGGGCATTTCTGCATCTGCTTCTGCTACTGCTTCTGCATATGCTTCCATTGCTTCTTCCAGAGCTTCATCGGGCATGATCAGAGGAGGTGTCAGTTTCATTGTGATACCTGCGCCTACTGCTGCATAGAATACCAGACCTTTTTCCATACATTTCTTTGTTACTTCTGTTGTGAAATCAGGCTGACCTTTCTTTGTTTTGGGGTTTGCAAATGTACAAGCCCAAGCCATACCCAGACCACCCACATAAGCTACACGGTTAGGGAATCTTTCCTTCAGGGCTTTCAGGTGTCTGCCCATGATTTCGCCTTTTCTTGCTGCCACTTCATCCAGTTTTTCTTCTTTCATGAACTGAATGTTTGCTGCTGTACATGCTGCTGCAACAGGGCTGCCAGAATGTGTGGATGTCATTGTGTTAGGTGCATACAGATCCATGATTTCTTCTCTTGCATATACGCAGGACATAGGCAGAGCGCCGCTCAGACCTTTTGCTGCTGTGAAGATATCAGGCAGGATACCATAGTGCTGGAATGCGAACCATTTACCTGTACGGCAGAAACCTGTCTGGATTTCATCCATGATCAGGCAGATATCGTATTCATCACAGAATGCACGCAGTTTCTTTGCGTAGCTCTGAGGCATAGGATAGCACTGTACACCGTTGTAGGATTCGATAATGATACCTGCAACATTTTTGAATTCTACGCCATGGCTTGTGATTGTATCCAGCAGAGTCTGGAACATTTTGTCTTCATCGAAATCGGGATGGGATTCATCTGCCCATTCATGTTCATAACCATTGGGCCAAGGTGCCTGGAATACGTCTTTGTCCAGGTTACCGATCCAGTCTTTCAGGCTGGGTGTACCGCCTACCAGCTGAGAAGCCAGAGTTCTGCCATGGAATGCACTTTCGAAGGAAACGATAACTTTCTTATCGGGGCCACCCTTCATTTTGCCGTATGTTCTTGCCAGTTTGAACGCACATTCTACTGCTTCTGTACCAGCGGACAGCATGAATGCTTTCGCATTAGGGATAGGACAAACGCTAACCAGTTCTTTTGCTGCTGCTACACGTTCTGCTGTAGGGAATGCATAGGATGCCAGCAGAGGTTTGTCAATTACTGCTTTGATCGCTTCCTGCAGTTTAGGGTTTGCATGACCGGAGTTTGTGATCATAACTGCGGAAGAGAAGTCCAGATATCTGTTGCCGTAAGGGTCACAGATGATATAACCGTCTTCTGTATGGTCCCATACGATCAGAGGCTGACCTGCCATAGAACGAGGTTCATATTTCTGCATTTCCTCAATCAGAGGGAAAGATTCAGGAACAGGAATAGGTGTGCAGATTGTTCTGTATTTTGTTTTGATTGGTTTTGTTTCTCTGGATTCAATTTCAAAGCCTTGTCCGATCATAATAGTTTCCTCCTTAAAATTCGTAAAT
>JAFZDV010000203.1 GCA_017560955.1 Anaerotignum sp. | reverse complement strand
ACACACTGACAATCCTGTACAAGGTTGTGGGCAAAGGCACAGAAGCCATGAGCAAAATGACACCCAATCACAAACTGGACGTACTGACAGGTCTGGGCAATGGTTATGATACTTCCGTTTCCGGCGACAAACCTCTGCTGATCGGCGGCGGCGTTGGTGTGCCTCCTATGTACAGACTGGCAAAAAATCTGGTGGCAGAAGGCAAACACCCCGTTGTGATCCTGGGCTTCAATACAGCAGCAGAAGTATTCTATAAAGAAGAATTCGAAAAACTGGGCGTGGAAGTACATGTTGCCACAGCAGATGGCTCCGTTGGTACAAACGGTTTCGTAACAGATGTTGTGAAAACAATCCCCGACTATACATACTTCTACACATGTGGTCCCGAACCCATGCTGAAAGCCCTGTCTGATGTAACAACAACAAGCGGTCAGCTCTCTTTCGAAGAACGCATGGGCTGCGGCTTCGGTGCATGCATGGGCTGCTCCTGCCAGACAAAATATGGCAACAAACGTATCTGTAAAGACGGTCCCGTACTGGTGAAGGAGGAAATCATATGGTAAACACAAAAGTTACCCTCAGCGGTATCACTCTGGATAACCCTGTCATCCCCGCCAGCGGTACTTTCGGTTACGGCTACGAATTTGCGGAACTGTATGACATCAATATTCTGGGTTCCTTCTCCTTCAAAGGTACAACAAAGGAACCTCGCTTCGGTAATCCCCTGCCCCGTATCGCAGAATGTCCTGCAGGTATGATCAACTCCGTTGGTCTGCAGAACCCCGGTGTGGAAAAGGTTATTTCCGAAGAACTGCCTAAGCTGGCAAAATGCTTCAACAAACCCGTTATCGCTAACGTAAGCGGTTTCTCCATCGAAGAATATGCTTACACATGCGAACTGCTGGATAAAGAACCTCAGGTAGGTATTCTGGAAGTAAATATCTCCTGCCCTAACGTTCACCACGGCGGCATGAGCTTCGGTACAGACCCTGAAGCAGCTGCAGCAGTAACAAGAGCAGTAAAGGCTGTAACAACAAAACCTGTATATATCAAACTGACACCTAACGTAACAGACATCGTTGCCATCGCAAAAGCATGCGAAGAAGCTGGCGCAGACGGTATCGCCCTTATCAATACAATGATGGGTATGCGTATCGACCTGAAAACAAAGAAACCCGTTATTGCGAACAAAATGGGTGGTTTCTCCGGCAGTGCTATCTTCCCTATCGCAGTCAGAATGGTATATCAGGTAGCAGAAGCAGTAAACATCCCCGTTATCGGTATGGGCGGTGTTTCTTCTGCAGAAGATGTAATCGAAATGATGCTGGCTGGTGCAACAGCCGTAGAGATCGGTGCAGCAAACCTGGTGAACCCTTATATCTGTAAGGAAATCATCGAGGATCTGCCTCGTGTTATGGAAAAATACAACATCAAAGACCTGAATGATATTATTGGAGGTGCCCGCAAATGAACAGAGACGTAATCATTGCCTGCGACTTTAACAGCAAGGCAGAGCTGATGGCATTTTTGGACAACTTTAAAGACGAAGAAAGAAAACCTTTCCTGAAAGTGGGTATGGAACTGTACTATGCAGAAGGTCCCGCGATCGTAAAAGAAATCAAGGAAAGAGGCCACAAAATCTTCCTGGATCTGAAACTGCACGACATCCCCACAACAGTAAAAAAAGCAATGTCCGTACTGTCCAATCTGGACGTTGATATCACAAACCTGCATGCAGCAGGTACAAACGCTATGATGGAAGCAGCACTGGAAGGTCTGACAAGACCTGACGGTACACGTCCCCTGCTGATCGCAGTAACACAGCTGACATCCACAAGCGAAGAAAGAATGAAAGAAGACCTGCTGATCGACAGACCTCTGGATGAAGTTGTTATGCACTATGCAAGCAATGCAAAAAAATCCGGTCTGGACGGCGTTGTATGCTCTCCTCTGGAAGCAGGCAAAGTACACGATGTTTGCGGCGACGCATTCCTGACAATCACACCCGGCGTTCGTTTCGCTGAAGGTGAAGTTGGTGACCAGGTTCGTGTAACAACTCCTGCAAAAGCAAGAGAACTGGGTTCCGACTACATCGTAGTAGGCAGACCTATCACACAGGCTGCTGACCCCGTTGCTGCTTACAGAAGATGTGTAGCTGAATTCTTAGGTTAATTCTTCATGGGGCTCTGCCCCATACCCCACCAAGGGAATCATTCCCTTGGAACCCGATTTGCAAAAGCATCCGCTTTTGCGGAAGGGAAAGATTAGTTGGAAAAATTATCTGATTTTTTGGAGGATTTTAATATGAAATTTAAAGAACAGATCGCAAAAGACCTGCTGTCCATCGGTGCAGTTTTCCTGCGTCCCGAAGAACCCTTCACATGGGCAAGCGGTATCAAAAGCCCTATCTACTGTGACAACAGACTGACTCTGACATCCGTTGAAGTTAGAAATCATGTAGAAAATGCTCTGGCTGAAACAATCAAAGAACACTACCCCGAAGTTGAAGTACTGATGGGTACATCCACAGCTGGTATCGCTCATGCAGCAATCACAGCTCACCTGCTGGACCTGCCCATGGGTTATGTTCGTTCCGGCGCAAAAGACCACGGCAGAAACAACCAGATCGAAGGTAAACTGGTACCTGGTCAGAAAGTAGTTGTAGTAGAAGACCTGATCTCCACAGCAGGCAGCTGCATCGAAGTTGTAAACGTACTGCGTGAAGCAGGCGCTGAAGTTCTGGGTGTTGTTTCCATCTTCACATACGGCATGCAGAAAGGTCTGGACAGACTGGCTGAAGCAAATGTGAAAAATGTGAGCCTGTCCAATTTCGACGCTGTTGCTGAAGTTGCTGCAAAAGAAGGCTATATCAAAGAATCCGATATCGCTCGTCTGCTGAAATTCCGCAGCAACCCCAGTGATGAAAGCTGGAGGGAGATGTAATCTATGAGAAGTCTGCTTGATATCGTTGACCTGACCGTAGAAGAAATCGATGAACTCATTGCAACTGCCAATGACATCATCGCTGATCCTGATAAATATGCTGAAAAGTGCAAACGCAAAAAACTGGCTACACTGTTTTTTGAACCTTCCACACGTACTCGTCTGAGTTTCGAAGCAGCAATGCTGGAACTGGGCGGCAGTGTACTGGGCTTTTCCGCAGCAAACAACAGCTCTGCAGCAAAAGGCGAAAGCGTTGCCGATACTGTAAAAACAGTAGGCTGCTATGCTGACATCATCGCAATGCGCCACCCCAAAGAAGGCGCACCTATGATCGCTTCCATGCGCTGTGATGTTCCCATCATCAACGCTGGTGACGGCGGTCATAACCACCCCACTCAGACACTGGCTGACCTCTTGACAATCAACCGTGAAAAAGGTCACTTTGATAATCTGGTAGTTGGTATGTGCGGTGACCTGAAATTCGGCAGAACTGTTCATTCCCTGATCCATGCACTGACACGTTATGAAAACGTGAAATTCGTGCTGATCTCTCCTGATGAACTGAAAGTTCCCGAATATATCATCGACGAACTGAACAAAGAAGGCATCCCTTATGTGGAAACAACAAGCCTGGAAGAAGCAATGCCTGAACTGGATATCCTGTATATGACAAGAGTACAGCAGGAACGTTTCTTCAATGAAGAAGACTACCTGCGTCTGAAAGACAGCTACATCCTGACTCTGGATAAACTGGATACAGCGAAAAAAGATCTGTGCATCCTGCATCCCCTGCCCCGTGTAAACGAAATTTCCGTAGCTGTGGATGATGACCCCAGAGCATGTTATTTCAAACAGGTTCTGAACGGCAAATATATCCGTATGGCTCTGATTCTGAAATTACTGGAGGTGGCATAAAATGATGAAAGTTGGCGCAATCAACAACGGCGTGGTAATTGACCACATCACAGCAGGCAAAGGTATGGAACTGTATCATTTCCTGAATCTGGATCATGTGGATGCTCCCATCGCTCTGATCAAAAATGCCCCCAGCCAGAAAATGGGCAAAAAAGATATCATTAAAATCGATGCAGAACTGAATCTGGCTCTGGATGCACTGGGTTATATCGACCCTAATGTAACGATCAATGTTGTAAAAGACGGCGTTCGTGTGGAAAAATTCCACCCTCAGCTGCCTGAAAAACTGACAAATATCGTTCAGTGCAAAAACCCTCGCTGCATCACTTCCGTAGAACAGGAAATTCCCCACGTCTTCAAACTGACTAACAAAGAAACAGGCGAATATCGCTGCATCTACTGTGAAGCAAAAGCAAGATAATCCTTGGGGCTTTGCCCCAAACCCCACCAAGGGAATAATTCCCTTGGAACCCTATACCGCAAAAATTGCATTTTTGCAAATTATTTTCCCCTATGTTAAGTCATAGGGGATTTTTTTAATTTCTCTGCATAGGATGATATGAAAAACTATTTCAGGAGTGAATCCATGCAGAATCCTCATGTAAAATATCTGAAAACAAAAAATGGCTTTCATCTTTTTTATTACGAACACGGCAGTATCCTCTGCCGCCATTATGCAGAAGAAATATGGTCTAAAGCAGAAAAAATCACAGAAAGTGCCTCCCCCATCTTTTCTCTCTGCCAGTATCGGGACAAAGCCCATCTTCTCTATTCAAATACAGACGGACAGCTTTTTATGGCTTCATCCAATGATCTGAACCAATGGGAACACAACCCCATTACTGCAGATATCAAAAGCGGCGGAAATACGAAGTTTTTCCTTCTTCCTGCAGATGATGCCTTCCATCTGATCTATCACCAGCCAACGGAATCCACAGGTGTAGATGCTCTGGTCTATACTGTTTTTCGCAATGGAAAATGGGAAAAACCTTATCAGATCGACCGCTTTCTTCCCATGCAGAAAACACCTTTTCTCGCCCGCAGGCTCCAGAAAAATCACCTCATCCTGTATTATCGCACAGGCCGCAATGTGTTAAGTGCAAGAGAAATGCTGCTGGAACCTTATACCATGGGCAGTCTGACACCCCTGATCCAGACGCCCTCCCCTATCTCCGACCTATCCATCGTAAATGATGATGAAAAAATCCATCTGCTTTACATCGTCAGAGGAATGTTTCGCACACAGGTCGTTTATCAGTATAAACACACCTCTGCCATCAGCACGCCACGTATCATATGGGAAGACAACGGCTGTGACAGTTGCATGGTTTCTCTGGAAAACACCAAAGTAAACCTGTTCTGGACAGTAAACGGACAGCCTATGCGATGTATTTCCGAAAACAGTGGTGCCTCCTTTGGTACAGCAGAAAGATATACAGATACATTTCCCATCAAATCCATAAAAACAGAGCTCATTGGTGCAGAGACACCCCTTTATAACAGTACAGAATGCTATAGTGACAGCCAATCCCTTCTGCCTGCTGTGTGCCCTCTCCTGCAGCCTTTTCAACTACAGAAGGCAATTCCTCAGCCAGATCTTTCCAAAGCATACACAGCCTTTCAGGAGCGCCACAGGAAGAAGATAGAAGAACTTTCTGCACTTCTGGCACAAAGAAGTGACGAAATTGCTGCAGTCAATGCCAGATGGAAAACCCATACCGAAAAACTGGAACAGGAACTGGAAAAACTCAAAACAGAGAATATTCAGTTAAAACAAAGTTCCTTAAAAACAGAAAAGAGTACCGATTAAGGTACTCTTATTTCATTTCTATCACTTCCTGCAGAACTTCACCAATTATTTCGAGGATCTCGCCGCAGTCTTCTGTTGAAAGACGCATACAATCCAGAAAACCCAACTTTTCCTGCACCAGAAAGAAAAACAGAATTCTCTTTTCTTTTACCGTTTCCTCATCAAACAAAAGGCCTAATACCATAACTGCTGCAGTCAGGCCACTGCACAGGCTGCCTATCCCAAAGCCACCGCTGATTCCATTGCAGGCAGTCAGAATATCCTGCGACAAGGAAATATTGTATTCCTCCGCTGCCGCCTGCAGAATGATGCGGGAGCAGTTTGCTCCATCCTGACAGTATGTCCGTATTCTCTCCTTCAGCATGCCCTGTCCCCCCTCTTTCCTATCCTATGAAAAAAGGGACAGAATGTGAAAACCCTCCTGCGATACAGGAGGGTTTGTTTTTACGCTTTGTAGTTACCATTAATGATTTCTTCATCATCTTCTTCTACAATTTTTGTTGCCAGAGGACGATATTTACCGCTTTCCCATCTGGGATTCTGGCTCTTGATCCACAGCATTGCAACGACAATGCCCAGTACACCCAACACCAGAGAAGGGAATACAGGAGAAATACCGGGAAGTACTTTAGGGCCGCCATAATAACCAGCTAATACACCAGTAATGAAACCGATAAAAGGCAGACCATACATGATAACAACTGCATTGAAGAACGCATTTTCCTGCAGTTCCAGCTGCACCCAGTCACCAATTTCTGCATCACACAGGTTTTTTGCTTCAATATCCATTTCTGTTTTTGTCATGCCGGACAGACATGCTCTGCACTCGCCACATGCTTCTTTTCTATGAATTGTTGCGATCACCAGATCGTCTTTTACTGTATGAACCAAACCTCTCATAAAATTACCGCCTTTCTATAATCAAACCAATCGGTTTTGAATCTTGTATACACTTTTTATTTTATTATACACGAAAATCGTAGGAAAAGGAAGAGATATTTTTGCTGAATTACTGACAAATGTCAATTACTTTTTCGGTCATATAGCCAGAAAAGAAGATTTTTACAGAGAGCTCCCAGGGGTACTGCAAACAGCAGTCCCCAAAAACCCAGCCATCTGCCGAAAATCGCCAGAGAAAGAAGTACCAACGCAGGATGCAGTTCTACCCGTTTGCCTACAACTTTCGGCACAATGAAAAGGCTATCCACCTGCTGCAGAAGCAGAATCAGGATAGAAGCATACACTGCTTTCACGGGTGTTCCACTGAGAAGTCCTGCAAAAACGGCGAAAACAAAAGCCGTGACTGCACCAAAATATGGAATGATATTGGAAAATCCGCTCAAAAGCCCCAGAAAAATTCCATGGGGCAGACCTACGATCAGAAATGCAGCCGAAAACAGAACCGCCATGATGGCCGCATCTGAAAGTTGTCCCGAAAGATACCCTGAAAAAACAGAATAAATTTCATGAAACAGACTCCTGATGTGCCCAGACAACTTTTCCCCCAGAAAAACATGCAGAAAAGCATTTCCAATGGCACGCATCTGCTCTTTTTCCATCAGAAAATAAAAGGCCGCCACAATACCGATCAGGATATCCAGCAAGTGGCTACCCATATGAGGGATACCATCCGCCAGAGAAAGAACTGCCCCTTCCATCCATCGAACCGTCTGTTCTGTCCAGAAAGAAAGGATGCCCTCCACATTCGAAAGAATGCCCATTTCTGCCAGTTTCAGATTCAGAAGCACCAGAATATCCCCTGTTCTGCGGATATAATCAGTAATCTGAAACGTGATCCCCTGTATATCTGTATCCCCGATCTTTTTTGCCAGAAATCCGCCCAGAAGGAATAACAGCAACGCTACAGAACCATAGGCAAAGGCTGTTCCCACTCTGCGGTCATGAATCTGACTACGATGGTAAAGGCTGCAGCGTTTTTCATAAAACCTCTGCCAGAAACACACAAGAGGCTCCAGCAGCAAAGAAAAGAAAACTGCCCATAAAACGGGCGAAAAAACGGCGAGGATATTCCCCGCCGTTTCAGATATGACATTTTTCGCCTGAGGCAGCCAGAACAACAGCCCCACTGTCACCACCAGAATCAGTACAGTGACAATGATGTGAAACCCAATCTCCATGTATTTTCTGTTCCACAGGAGCCGCATAGTCCGCCCTCTTTCTTATTTTAATTTTTTCAGTACTTCTTTCAGATAATCCCAGATACGGATTGTAGAAGAAATGCAAAGTCTTTCATCGGGTGTATGCACATCATGCATATCGGGACCCAGAGAGATCAGATCCAGACCGGGGATCTTTTTCGCAAACAGACCACATTCCAGACCTGCATGGATGGCAACCACATGGGGTTCCACGCCAAATTTTTCTGTCCATACTTCTTTGAAAATCTGCAGCAGTTCAGAATCAGGATTATATACCCAACCGGGATAGTCGTTTACGCCAACAACTTTTGCGCCGCACAGTTCACCCAGCACTTCGATTTTCTTGCAAATGGCTTCTTTTCTGCTTTCCACAGAACCACGCACTGCATTATCAACGAAGATATGGTCTGCTTCTGTACGAACGATACCGATATTGCTGGAGCTTTCCACCAGACCTTCCATATTTGTATCCATTGTCTGTACACCATAAGGCAGCAGTTTCAGGAGAGCGATGATATGATCTCTGACTTCTGCAGTCAGCACTTCAGTCGCACCTTCCACTTCTTCCATTGTCATCAGTATATCGCTTTCACGGTCTTTATATTCAGCCCAGAAAACTTTCTGCATTCTGGAAACCAGTTCTTTCGCCACTGCTTCTTTTGCAGGATCGATGCAGATGATCATTTCTGCTTCACGGCAGATGGCATTATCCATATTACCGCCATTCGCCTGAACCAGATCATAATCAAATTCTTCACGCAGTTCCAGCAGCAGTCTGCCCATCAGCACATTGGCACTGGCTCTCTGCAGGTGGATATCTGCACCGGAATGACCGCCCTTCAGACCACGAATACGAACAGCATATGTCTTTTTATCCTGAGATGCTGCCACTCTTTCCACAGGCAGATACATACGCATTCTTCTGCCGCCGCAACAGCTTACCATCAGGTAGCCTTCTTCTTCTGTATCCATATTCAGGAAACGTTTACCTTCCAGATCAAAAACATCCAGATCTGTTGCGCCGCCCATACCGATTTCTTCTTCCACTGTAAACACACATTCAATGGGAGGATGTTCAATGTGCTCTGCATCCAAGAGAGCCAGCATGTAAGCTACGGCAATGCCGTTGTCTGCGCCCAGAGTTGTACCTCTTGCCTTAATGTAATCACCATCGATATACAGTTTCAGGGGTTCTGTCAGAAAATCATGCTCCGTATCTGCATTTTTTTCACAGACCATATCGATATGGCCCTGAATGATCAGCGCAGGGGATTTTTCATAACCTGCTGTACCTGCCTTTTTCACAACCACATTGTGTCTTGCGTCCTGACGGCAGTACAGGCCTCTTTCCTTTGCAAATGCCACGATATAATCACTCAGTTCCTTCTCGTGGAAACTGCCATGGGGAATATCAGAAATGGCTTCAAAATAGTAAAAAACTTTATCACAACCAAGATGGTCCAGTACGTTCATAAATATGTCCTCCTATCAATCATTCATCACATATCCAATATGATATTCCCCAAAAACGACCTTGTCAATCGAAAAAGCAAAAGAAAAAAGCCCCTGAAAAAGGGGCTTACATTTCATATTCTTCTTTGAAAAATATTTTGATTTCTCTTACATTTTGGATCTGATCAGGTTACCCAGTCGTTCCATACCGATTTCAATTTTTTCGGGAGATACATTACCAAAGCTCAGACGCATACAATTTTTGCCTTTGCCGGGATCTGTATAGAATCCTTCCCCTGCAACATATGCTACTTTGAATTTTTCTGCTTCCAGAAGCAGCTCTGTGGTATCGATATCACCGGGCAGTTCTACCCATGTGAACAGACCACCATCGGGGAATACCCATTTTGTACCTTCAGGCATATATTTTTCCATACATGCCATCATGACATCACGACGTTCTTTATGGATCGCACATACTTTTTCCAGATGTGCATCAAAATAGCCTCTGTTGAAGAATTCCGCACACAGAACCTGCGGCAGATTGGATGTATGAGAATTTGTTGCAACTTTAATGTCAAAAAGTTTATCGATGATTTCAGGTGCTGCATATACAAAACCCAGACGGCTGCCCGGAGAGAAGATTTTGGAGAAACTGTTTGCATAAACAGTATGTCCTGTCCGGTCATAATATTTAATGGGTTTCAGTTTATCGCCGCTGTAACGCAGTTCCTGATAAGGGTCATCTTCCAGAATGATGACATCATATTTGCTGCCCAGTTCCGCAAGGGCTTTTCTTCTTTCTTCCGGTAATGTTTTACCTGTAGGGTTCTGGAATGTGGGAATCACATAAACCATTTTAGGATGATATTCCTTGATTTTCTTTTCAACATCCTCAATGACGATACCATAATCATCACATTCTGCTGCCACACATTTTGCCTGGAACATTTCAAAACCTTCCACACAATGAACGAATGTGGGAGATTCCACGATAATAACATCACCAGGATTGATATACAACTGGCACATCAGGTTCATAGTTTCCAGACCGCCGTTGACGATCATAATATTATCCGCAGATGCATCGATACCTTTTGGTTTCAGCAGTTTGTTGGCTACAGCCTCTCTCAGGTCTTTTACGCCCATAGGAGCGCCGTACTGCAGCATTTCTACCCCACGACCGCTGCGGGTCATCAGTTCATTACACAGTTCCTGTACCGTTTCAACAGGCAGGCCTTCATGAGCAGGTGCGCCACCGCCAAAAGAAATCGTTTCAGGGTCATTCATAGCATTAAACAGTTTTCGTAAAACGAATGCAGATTTTTCCATTTCGGAGATTCTGGGTGCAAATTCTGGCATATCTATCCCTCACTTTCGCTTTTACACAAAAGACATTTGTCCATATATGATTTTATTATACTGTGTTACCATACATTCGTAAAGCATTGCTTACAACTTATCCAATAAAAAAGCCCGTCTGCAAATCCCTTTACAGACGGACAATCTTCTGGAGTCAGATGATTAACCCTGATTTTTTTCTGCCATCATTTTTTCCTGCTGCTCGATCATTTTTTTAACCATATAGCCGCCAACATAACCATTCTGGGCAGATGTCAGGTCGCCGTTATACCCTTTTTTCAGAGGTACACCGATTTCATTTGCTACCTCAAATTTAAACTGTTCCATAGCTGCTCTT
>JAFZDV010000202.1 GCA_017560955.1 Anaerotignum sp. | reverse complement strand
GTTTTCACACCGATGCTGCCGACTTTTCTCATATCCTTCATGGAAATAACACCACTCATGATAGAGAACAGTACGATAGGTACTACAATAAACTTAACCAGATTCAGGAACAGTGTACCGAAAGGTTTGATGTAGTTCACTGCAATTTCAGGTGTTTTCATCAGCGCACAGCCAGCCAGGATACCCAGCATCAGACCAGCGAAAATATACACCGCCAAAGGCAGTTTTTTCTTTTCTTTAGACATTGAAAATCCTCCTCTAAATATTTTGTAAAAAAATAAATCCGCAGTCTATTTTACATGACGCCCGGTTGTTTTTCAATGTTTTCATTGATTTTCCAACAAAAAAGAGCCTCTTTTTTTACAAAAAGACTCTCTTTGTACCATGTTTTTCCAGTTATTCCATCTCCAGCACGCGCTGACGCAGATTTTTCACCTTTTCTTCTATTGCATCCATCACCAGAAGGAACTCCGCATCTTCTTTTCCACTGGGATCATCCAAACCCCAGTCCTCCCTCATTTCGCAGGGCAGGAAGGGACAACTTACATTACATCCCATGGTAATAACAATATCCACCACAGGAATATCCTCCAGCAATTTGGAATACTGCTCCTTCTCCATATCAATGCCGTGTTTTTCTTTCATCAGGCGCACCGCATCCTGATTGATCTGTGGTTTCGTTTCCGTTCCGGCAGAATAACATTCCAGCACATCTCCTGCCAGTTTTTTGCCTAATGCTTCCGCCATCTGACTGCGGCAGGAATTGTGCACGCAAACGAAAGCAACTTTCTTTTTCACATTCTCACCTTCTATAAAGAAAAGGCGTGTCTTTCGACACGCCTTATGTACTAACTTAAATTCCCGTTGCAATTACACGCAATCGCTTATCTGGGGAACTGCAGCTGAGCCTGTGCAGCAGCCAGTCTTGCGATGGGTACGCGGTAAGGAGAACAGGATACATAGTCCAGACCGATCAGGTGGCAGAATTCAACGGAGTAAGGGTCGCCGCCGTGTTCACCACAGATACCCAGGTGGATGTCAGGACGAACGGGTTTTGCTTTTTCAACTGCCCATTTCATCAGCTGACCAACGCCTGTTCTGTCCAGTCTTGCTGTAGGGTCAACTTCATAGATGTTTTTATCGATGTAGTCAGCCAGGATCTTACCAGCGTCGTCACGGGACAGACCGAATGTCATCTGTGTCAGGTCGTTTGTACCGAAGGAGAAGAATTCAGCTTCTGTAGCGATCTGATCTGCTGTCAGAGCAGCTCTGGGGATTTCGATCATTGTACCAACCAGGTAATCCAGTTTTCTGCCTTTTGCTTCGAATACTTTTTCAACTGCTTCTACTACGATATTTTTAACGAATTTCAGTTCTTTGATTTCACCGATCAGAGGGATCATGATTTCAGGAACGATGTTGATGCCTTCTTCTTCGGATACTTCAACAGCAGCTTCCATGATAGCTGTAGCCTGCATTCTTGCGATTTCAGGATAGCTTACAGCCAGACGGCAGCCACGGTGACCCATCATGGGGTTCAGTTCGTGCAGACCACGAGCTTTGATTTTCAGTTCTTCCACTGTTTTGCCTGTCATTTCAGCCAGTACAGCGAATTCTTCATCTGTGTTAGGCATGAATTCATGCAGAGGAGGATCCAGCAGACGGATTGTAACAGGTCTTTCTTTCATTGCTCTGTAGATGCCTTTGAAGTCTTCTTTCTGGAAAGGAGCGATACCTTCCAGAGCCGCTTCTCTTTCTTCTACTGTATCAGACATGATCATTTTTCTGAATTTCATGATTCTGTCAGCTTCAAAGAACATATGCTCTGTTCTTGTCAGACCGATACCTTCAGCGCCGAAGTCGATCGCAACCTGTGCATCGTGAGGTGTATCAGCATTTGTTCTTACTTTCAGGCTTCTCTTAGCATCTGCCCATTTCATGAATGTTTCGAAGTTGCCTGTGATTTCTGCTTCTACTGTAGGGATATCTTCACCGTAGATGTTACCTGTGGAACCATCCAGGGAGATGTAGTCGCCTTCTTTGAATGTCTGGCCAGCCAGTGTGAATGTTTTTGCTTCTTCATTCATTTTGATTTCTTCACAACCGGATACGCAGCATGTACCCATACCACGAGCTACTACTGCAGCGTGAGATGTCATACCACCACGAACTGTCAGGATACCCTGAGATGCAGCCATACCTTCGATATCTTCAGGGGATGTTTCCAGACGAACCAGGATTACTCTGTCGCCTGCTTCTGCAGCTGCTTTTGCTTCTTCTGCTGTGAAGTATACTTTACCTGCAGCAGCACCGGGGGATGCGGGCAGACCTTTACCGATGGATTTTGCAGCTTTCAGTGCAGCCTGATCGAATGCAGGGTGCAGCAGCTGATCCAGCTGTTTGGGTTCTACTCTCATCAGAGCTTCGTCTGTTGTGATCAGGCCTTCTTCTACCATTTCAACAGCGATTCTCAGAGCAGCATTAGCTGTTCTCTTACCATTTCTTGTCTGCAGGAAGAACAGTTTACCTTCTTCAATAGTAAATTCCATATCCTGCATATCTTTATAGTGGTTTTCCAGTTTGTTTGCAATTTCCATGAACTGGCCGTATACGTTAGGCATATCTTCTGCCAGTTTCGCGATGGGGTTAGGTGTACGAACGCCGGCTACAACGTCTTCGCCCTGTGCGTTAACCAGATATTCACCCAGCATTGCTTTTTCACCTGTTGCAGCATTTCTTGTGAAAGCTACACCAGTACCGGATGTGTCACCCATGTTACCGAATACCATCATCTGAACGTTTACTGCTGTACCCCAGCTGTAAGGGATGTCGTTCATTCTTCTGTAAACGAATGCACGAGGGTTATCCCAGCTGCGGAATACTGCCATTGCTGCTTCCAGCAGCTGTTCTTTAGGATCCTGAGGGAATTCTTTACCCTGGTCATCCAGATAGATCTGTTTGAAGATCGCTGTAACTTTTTTCAGGTCTTCTGCTGTCAGATCTGTGTCATATTTTGCGCCAACTTCTTCTTTATATTCGTCCAGTCTTCTTTCGAATTTGGATTTGGATACACCGATTACTACGTCTGCGAACATCATGATAAATCTTCTGTAGGAGTCGTAAGCGAATCTGGGGTTATCTGTTTTCTTAGCCAGACCTTCTACGGAAATATCATTCAGACCCAGGTTCAGAACTGTGTCCATCATACCGGGCATGGATGCTCTTGCACCGGAACGAACGGATACCAGCAGGGGATTTTCGGGATCGCCCAGTTTTTTACCAGCCAGTTCTTCCAGATTGCCCAGAGCTACTTCGATCTGTGCGATCATTTCGTCTGTCAGTTTTTTGCCGCCTTCGTTGTATTCTGTACAAGCTTCTGTAGAAATTGTGAAGCCGTGAGGAACGGGCAGACCCAGATTTGTCATTTCAGCCAGGTTTGCACCTTTACCGCCAAGCAGGTTTTTCATGGAAGCGTTACCTTCGCTGAACATATAAACGTATTTTTTGCTCATGTTACATTACCTCCTGTAAACATTTTGGATGTAAATCGTCTTTGTGTTTGTACCCTCATATCAGTCCTTTGCTTCGCAAAGCCGCTTCGCGGGTGGGACATCTTTCCCACTACCTTATCAATTTAATACACCAGTCACAAAAACATTCCACTGAAAATTATACCACCTTTGCCAAAAAACCACAAGTTTTTCCAATCAGAGCAGTATGTTTTTTACATTTGCGATGGCAGAATCATTCCCGCCCCTGCACATTGTGCAAAACACGTCTACCAAACCAAAGAAAAAACTGTGCATCTTTGCCAATTCATTCTGTATAATATTTACAGCACCTTAACAAAGTGTCAAGCAGGGCATCTGTGTCCCACACAAAAACACCTTTTGTCTTCTGTCCGCAGGAAAGAAAATTCCTTCCCTATATTAAGAATACTCCAAGTCCCACCATTATACAAGTATTTTATGCAAAAATCTGGACACTTTTCGTCCCACGATACTTTGCACCTTAAAGCCGCCATCCATAAGGCTCTGCCTTATGGATAAATTTGCTCCGCAAATCGCTTCAAAAAAATAAGAGTACCGAATTGTGCAAGCACATTCGATACTCTTATTCTTAAGAGTCTACTTTCTCCGTAGTAAACAAAAAAGAAGGCAAACCCAAAAGGGTTTGCCTTGATTTTTATTGATGAAGTATCTGATTACAGGATACCGCCAACTGCCAGGAACAGAGGAGCGAATACCAGAGATACAACTGTCATCAGTTTCAGCAGGATGTTGATGGAAGGACCGGAAGTATCTTTGAAGGGGTCACCAACTGTGTCACCGATAACTGCAGCTGCGTGCGCATCGGAACCTTTACCGCCGTGGTGGCCTTCTTCGATATATTTCTTCGCGTTATCCCATGCACCACCAGCGTTGGACATGAAGATCGCCATCATAACACCGGATGCCAGGGAACCAGCCAGCAGACCGCCCAGAGCGGATGTGCCCAGCAGCAGACCTACGATGATAGGAGCTGCAACTGCCATGATACCGGGTACCAGCATTTCTTTCAGAGCTGCTGTTGTAGAGATTTCTACACATTTTTTGTAGTCGGGTTTGCCTGTACCTTCCATGATACCAGGGATTGTACGGAACTGACGTCTAACTTCTTCGATCATTTCGAAAGCTGCTTTACCTACAGACTGCATTGTGAATGCGGAGAACAGGAAAGGCAGCATACCGCCAACCAGCAGACCGATGATTACTTTAGGATCCAGCAGGTCGATTGCGGACAGTTTAACTGCTTCAGCGTAGGATACGAACAGAGCCAGAGCTGTCAGAGCAGCGGAACCGATCGCGAAACCTTTACCCATAGCAGCTGTTGTGTTACCAACTGCGTCCAGTTTGTCTGTGATTTCTCTTACGGAGTGATCCAGACCGGACATTTCTGCGATACCACCAGCGTTGTCAGCTACGGGACCGTAAGCGTCAACTGCTACTGTGATACCTGCTGTTGCCAGCATACCTACTGCGGACAGAGCGATACCGTACAGACCACATACTGTGTAAGCGATGTAGATACCGATAACGATCAGCAGGATTGTGATAGCTGTGGATTCCATACCTACAGCCAGACCGGAGATGATTGTTGTTGCAGGACCTGTTTCGGACTGGTCTGCGATTTTCTTAACATGTTTGTAGTCACCGGATGTGTAAACTTCTGTCATAACACCGATGATCTGACCAACTACCAGACCAGCGATAACTGCGATAGCTGCTTTCATGTCACCAAACAGTTTCAGGGACATTGCTACGGAGCAGATTGCTACCAGCACTGCTGCTGTGTAAGAACCTGTTTTCAGAGCTTTGTGAGGGTTAGCTTTTTCGTCACCTTTAACGAAGAATGTACCGATGATTGCAGAGATGATACCTGCGCCGGACAGCAGCAGAGGATACAGAGCACCTTCTGCTTTGTAGTAGATCAGACCCAGTGTGATTGCGGAGATGATGGAACCAACATAGGATTCGAACAGGTCAGCACCCATACCAGCTACGTCACCTACGTTATCGCCTACGTTGTCAGCGATAACCGCGGGGTTACGAGGGTCATCTTCAGGGATACCAGCTTCTACTTTACCTACCAGGTCAGCACCAACGTCGGCTGCTTTTGTGTAGATACCGCCGCCAACACGACCAAACAGCGCGATGGAGGAAGCACCCAGAGAGAAACCGAACAGGATCTGGTCATTGCCTGTGAATGCATAGATTGCGCCTACGCCCAGCAGACCCAGACCAACTACGCACATACCCATAACTGCACCGCCGGAGAATGCGATAGACAGGGCTTTGTTCATACCGCTTGTTCTAGCTGCGTTTGCAGTTCTAACGTTTGCATTTGTTGCTACTTTCATACCAAAGAAACCTGCCAGTGTGGAGAAGATCGCACCCAGTACGAAGCAGATTGCTGTGGGCCAGTTTACACCGAAACCAATTGCTACGAACAGAACCGCTGCAAAGATTACCAGAATTTTGTATTCTGCGCTCAGGAAAGCGTTCGCACCTTCTCTGATGGAACCAGCGATTTCTTTCATTCTGTCTGTACCTTCGTCCATAGCATTTACTTTACCAGCCAGGACAAAAGCAAACAGCAGAGCTACGGCACCCAGAATGGGAGCCAGATAAACTAAGTTTGTCATAATAATAATCCCCCTGTTTCTTAAATAAATAGTGGATAATAATACCGTGGAATATGCAAACCTTCCTCGTCGAAGGCTCCTTTCCCACAGAACAGCGTCTGCCTTTTTCACAAGTCCCCACGGGGGGATTCATGAAAAAAACAAATACACTGCCAACCTCCTTTCGTGCGTAAAGCCCTGTTCTTTTTCTGCACAACGGTGCGGCGTGTATCTTTTCAACGTCTCCCTGCGGACCAAGTCATATTCTGTTCCACACATAAGTATATACGATTGTATACATAAAAATCAAGCCCCCAGTGATACGCAGATATACTAAATTTCCGTCAGAAATTTGTGATTTTTGAACAATTTTGTATACATCCGTGCAAAAAACATAAAAAATCCCCTCCTTTATATAAAGGAAGGGACTGTTTTCTCAGCAAAGGAACTGTGCGACCAATGGTAATGTCAGTACAGAGAAGATCGTAGAAACAAAGGTATACTGAGATGCTCTCTTTTCATCGGCACCATACTGGTCTGCGAAGGAAGGCAGGGCCGCCGCCGCAGGTGTTGCCATCAGCACCACCAGTACACTCAGGGCCATACCGCTCATGAATGTGTGACAGATGGCTTTTGTGATGATGGGCATGATGATCAGTGTAAAGAAACTGAAGATATATACCACTTTGTCTTTGAAGATTTCTTTTACATTTGCCGCCGCCAGCAGAGAACCGATATAGATCATGGACAGACATACAGTTGTGTTTGCGGAATACTGCAGCACATCAAATACAGGCTGAGGCAGACGGATCTCGTTTGCAAAACAGAACAGACCAATGACCGCAGAAATACAGATCAGGCTGGTGCAGATCTCTTTCGCCATCGCCTTGAGTGTCTTTTTGTTTTCACTGCCCATGGCAAACAACACAGAACATACAGTGAACAGGAACACGTTACAGGTAAACATAACAGCTACACAGAAAATCAGACCTTCTGCGCCATACATAGCCAGGATCAGAGGCTGACCCATAAAGATTACGTTACTGTAAACGCCGCCGCCGCTGAACAGCCCCAGATCTCTGGGTTTCATCTTCATCATTTTACCAACAATAAAGAACATCAGCGCACCCACACAGCACATGCCGTATGTGGCAAAGCAGGTGATGAGGAATCCCTTGAAGATCTCAGGGGAATAATCCCTCTGCAGCAGCACTACCATATTACAGGGAACTGCCACCCTTGTCAGGATAATGGAAAGCCCCTTCGCATTGGCGATGGAGAGCATATTCTTTTTATGTAAGATGACACCGACGATCATCAGGATTACCATGGTGATCAGCTGGTAAATTACAGGTATTGCCATAAACAACTTCCTTTCTAAAATAAAAAAGAGTACAGAACTCCCGAATTTTCAATCAGGATTCATTGTACTCTTGTTTTTCCGCTTTTGCAACGATTTTCAGTTACTTAAAAAAATTTCAGCCTGCTTTTTTCATTCTTGCCGCCAGACAGATGACCAGTTTCGCCGCAATCACACCCACAACCGCGCCGCATACCACATCCAGAGGGAAATGTACCCCAAGGTACAAACGGGAAAAGCCCATCACTGCCGCAAAAATATACGCCGCAATGCCCCACTTTTTATTGATAGCGTAAATGGCCGTTGCCGCCGCAAAGGATACCGC
>JAFZDV010000201.1 GCA_017560955.1 Anaerotignum sp. | reverse complement strand
TGTGAGAGCGCTGAAACTGGCTTCCTTCGGTAAACTGGACGGCAACCTGATCGAAGGTATGGCTTGTAAAGGTGGTTGTACAAATGGTGCAGCATCCATTTTCCACGATACAAAAGGTATTCAGAGAGTCAACGATTACAGCCGTGAAGCGCTGACAGATGACCCTACAGAAGGCATCAGAGGCTACGATATGAGTACCATTGATATGGAAAGAGAATTCGGCGATTACGAAAGATAATAGACAAAATTATCAAACTAAATGGATAATCAAGCCCTGAACAGAGAAATTCTGTTCAGGGCTTTTTGTTATATCTGATGCATGGGAACGGCTTTTCTGCAGAAACTGATAGCAGAAAATATAAACAGATTGAGGTGATTTTATGAAACTTCTGACATTGAATACCCATTCGCTGCATGGCAGTGACTGGGAACAGAAACTGGAATGGTTTGTGGAAGGTATTTTGAAAGAAAGGCCTGATATCATTGCACTGCAGGAAGTGAATCAGACGATAACGGCGCAAACGGCAGAAAATGTGCTGAAAGAAGGGCAGACAGTCGTTTCAGAACTGGTGCAGGTGAAACAGGATAATTTTGCGGCACAGGCGGCATATCGTCTGCGAAAAATGGGGATGGATTGTTTCTGGGCATGGCTGCCTGTGAAGGTGGGATATGAAAAATATGATGAAGGGGCAGCGATTTTGTCTATCGGCAGAAAAATCAGAAAGACTGCGGTATTTCCCATTAGCAAGACATGGGAGTATCAGAACTGGCGTACCCGTGCCGTTCTGGGGGTGCAGGTAGAGGGCTGTGCAGATTGGTTTTACACAGTTCACATGGGATGGTGGCAGGATAAAGAAGAACCGTTTTCAGAACAATGGGAAAAGCTGATGGCACAGATAAAAAATCCTTCCACAGAAACGACTGTATGGCTGATGGGGGACTTTAATGCACCGGATATTTTTTCTGACCAGAGTTATGCCCATATCTGTAAGTCGGGCTGGCAGGATACGCACATCACAGCAAAGGAAAAAGGCAATGATTTTACAGCGGCAGGAGGAATCGACGGTTGGAAAGATATTCTGCCTGATGAAGATGTAAAAGGGTTGCGGCTGGATTACATCTGGTGCAAGCCTGAGCAGGAGATTGTGTCTTCTGATATTGTATTTAATGGAGAGAGAGGGCATATCATATCAGACCATTTTGGCGTGATCGTCGAAGCAAAGGAGAGAGGACGATGAAAAGAGCAGCAGGGATACTGATGCCGATCAGCAGTTTACCCGGGAAATATGGTATCGGGTGTTTTTCTGAAGAAGCATACCGTTTTGTTGATTTTCTGCAGAGGGCAGGACAGTCCTGCTGGCAGATTTTGCCCATTCATCCGACAGGCTACGGGGATTCGCCCTATCAGTCTTTTTCTACCTATGCAGGGAATCCGTATTTTATCGATCTGGAAAAACTGATAGAAGAAGGTGTTCTGGAAGAAGTGGAATGCAGCAGTCTGTATTTTGGGGAGAATGAAAGGGATATTGATTATAAAACCTTGTATGAGAATCGTTTTATCCTTCTGCGGAAGGCCTATGAACGCAGTCGAATCAGTCAGAATCCAGCCTATCAGCAGTTTATTGCAGAACATGAGTGGTGGCTTTCTGATTATGCTCTGTTTATGGCGCTGAAGGAATTTTTTGATGGTGCAGCATGGCATGAATGGCCTGAGGATATTCGTTTGCGGTATGGCTATGCCCTGGACCATTACCGAAAAGAACTGTATTTTGCCATTGAATTTCAGATGTATCTGCAGTTTACGTTTTTTGAACAATATTGGGCACTGAAAAGATATGCCAATGAAAGGGGCATTGCGATCATCGGGGATATACCGATCTATGTTGCCATGGATTCTGCGGAGGTGTGGGCAAATCCCAAACTGTTCCAGCTGGATGGAAATAACATTCCTCTGGCAGTGGCGGGTGTGCCGCCCGATGGTTTTTCTGCAAAAGGGCAGCTTTGGGGGAATCCGCTATATCGATGGGAATATCACAGAGAAACAGGTTATGTATGGTGGTTGCAGCGGTTGCAGTATGTGTATCGATTATATGATGTGACACGGATAGATCATTTTCGTGGGTTTGATGAATATTTTTCGATTCCCTATGGTGCGGATTCAGCTGTTGATGGTCATTGGGAAAAAGGCCCGGGCATGGAATTGTTCCGTATTGCAGAGGAAAAACTGGGCTGGCATGCAGTCATTGCAGAGGATCTGGGGTATGTGACGGATACAGTACGTCAGATGGTGAAGGAAAGTGGTTTTCTGAGCATGAAGGTGCTGGAGTTTGCCTTTGATTCCCGTGACACAGGTTCGGTCAATGATTATCTGCCCCACAATTATTCGGAAAACTGTGTTGTCTATACAGGTACCCATGACAATGAAACACTGAATGGCTGGCTGTTATCTATTTCAGAGGAAGAACGGCAGATGGTGAGAGGCTATCTTTGTGACTGGTATACGCCGCTGAAATTCCTGCATAAACCCCTTATTTCTCTGGCAATGGGGAGTAAAGCAGACCTGTGTATCATTCCTTTGCAGGATTATCTGGGACTGGATAACCACAGCCGCATCAATACCCCTTCTACAGTCGGTATGAACTGGCGGTGGAGAGTGGGGAAAGAAGAGCTGACAGATGCGCTGCAGCAGGAAATTCTGGATATTACCATGCGTTATGGACGAGGAAAACAGAATGAATAAAGGTCGCAATTGCACGGGAAGTATAGTATACTTGAGAGAGGTAAAATGTCTGAAGTGTAAAGCGAAGGTGAAGAATAATGGCATTTGACATTACTGTGATCGGTGCGGCGATCATTGATATTCTGGCATCCCCTGTAAATGCATCTGTTTTTTCGACAGGGTCTGTCCCTATGGAAACCATCAAAATGTCTTTTGGGGGCGATGCGCTGAATGAAACAATCATCCTTTCTGAACTGGGAAAAAAGGTACAGCTGATTTCCAAAGTTGGCGATGATGAGGCAGGGAAAAGAGTTTTGGGCTTTTTGCAGGAAAAAGATATTTCTGCAGAAAGTGTACATATAGAGAAGAGCCTTTCTACAGGCATCAATATCGTTCTGATCGATGAAAAAGGGGAAAGACATTTTCTGACAAACCCTAACAGTAGTCTGCGCAAACTGGATCTGGAAGATATTCAGCCTTTTCTGGAGAATACGGCGGAAATCATAAGTTTTGCCAGTATGTTCGTTTCTCCGCTGATGACGATCCCTAAAATGCAGCAGTTATTTTCTGAAGTAAAAGCGCAAGGCAAAATTCTTGCGGTAGATATGACGAAAGCGAAAAATGGAGAAAAAATAGAGGATCTGGCGGAACTTCTGTCTTATATAGACTATATTTTCCCGAATGAAGCAGAGATCGCACTGCTGACTGGGGAAACAGATCCTTATCGCAATGCAGAGATATTACTGGAAATGGGTGTGAAAACAGCCGTGATCAAATGCGGAGAAAAAGGCTGTATCCTTGGCGATGAAACGGGGATTTATATGATACCCGCTGTTCCTGTTCAGAAATGTGTGGACACAACAGGTGCAGGGGATACTTTTGTTTCTGGTTTTCTCTGGGGACTTTCGGAAGGTTGGGAGCCTCTGGAATGTGCAAAATTTGCCTGTGCGGCGGCATCCTGTGCAGTGGAAATAGTCGGTGCGACAGGTGGTGTTCGTTATCTGGAAGAAATCAGAAAGAGGTATGAAGAAAATCAGTGAAGTTGTTTTTGATATAGGTGGGAAGAAAATGAAAACTTTTGATAGTGTGATGGTTCGTATTGAAAATGAAATTGCAGTAGTGAGTCTGAATCGTCCTGCAGCGGGGAATTCTTTTGACGGAGAATTCTTCAGGGAAGTAACAGAAGCGATCTATCTTTGTGAAGCAGATGAAAAGGTAAAAGTGATCCTGCTGACAGGGGAAGGAAAAAACTTTTCTGTTGGCGGTGATATTCAGCAGATGTCCTCTTTTGATTTTCTGACATACGATGTTTCTATCCTTTCCGGTGAAATGTCCGGTGCTGTGCGTAAATGCAAAAAGCCTGTTGTGGCTGTTGTCAATGGTGTTGCTGCAGGGGCAGGCTGTATTCTGGCATTAGCATGCGATTTTCGTATCATGACAGAAAAGAGTACACTGATGACTGCTTTTTCCAATGTAGGTCTTTGCGGTGACACAGGGGCGATCTATCATCTGTATCATCTGGTTGGTCTGGCGAAAACTATCGAAATGATGGCATTCAGTGAACCCATCAAGGGGGAGGAAGCACTGCGTCTTGGTCTTGCAACAAAACTGGTTGAAGAAGATGCACTGATGGCGGAAGCGTTTGCTTTTGCAGAAAAACTGAAAAACAGACCTTTGGCGGCAATTGCCATGCAGAAGAAAATGTACTGGGATACGTTCTATCATGATTACGAAGCATATTGCAGAATGGAAGCAGAATTGTTCGTGAAATCTGCAAAAACAGAAGATCACAGGGAAGCTGTAACAGCATTTCTGCAGAAAAGAAAACCTGTTTTCATAGGAAAATAAAAAATAAAACTGACATCGTTTTTGCGATGTCAGTTTTTTGTTTGCGAGAAAAAATCAGATTTTATCTTTTTTAAAGCGCAGGAACCAATCCAGAGCATATTCATCTTCACAGGTGGAAGCCATACCTGCAGCCGCTGCTTCAACCGTTACGGGAGTGGAGATGATCAGGTCATCGCCGGGCTGCCAGTTTGCAGGAGTGGAATTGTGTGTTTCGTCAGATTTCTGCAGAGCCTGAATCATGCGTTTGATTTCATGGAAATTTCTGCCTGTTGTCAGAGGATAGTATGTGATGGAACGGATAATGCCTTCAGGATCGATGACAAAAACCGCGCGTACAGCCTGCGTGCTGGATACATTGGGCTGCAGCATACCGTAAAGTGTGGAAACCTTTGTATTCAGGTCTGCGATCACAGGGAAGTTGATTTTGATATTTTTCATGCCCTTCCATTCCAGTTCTTCAATTTTTCTGATCCATGCGATATGGGAATACAAGGAATCTACGGACAGACCAAGAAGCGCTACATTCATCTGACGAAATTCTTCTTCCATAGATGCCATAGTCATGAATTCTGTAGTACATACAGGGGTAAAATCAGAAGGGTGGGAAAAGAACAGTACCCAGTTGCCCTTATAATCTTCGGGGAAGTTTACAGTGCCGTTTGTTGTCAGTGCCTGAAAAGATGGTGCTTTATCTCCGATCAGAGGGAGTCTGTTGATATTTTCTGTCATAGTCATTACCTCCTGTTTAAAGGTTCATTGTTTCTTGTTTAAAATTATAACACATGTCCCGAAAAATAGATATTGCCGAAAGTACAAATACTTTTTTGAAAAAAGTTGATGTTTTTATAAAATATTACTGGAAAATTATTATCATTTGAGATATAATATAAAAAAGAAAATTATTAGATAATCATAGAGAGAAAGTGTATCAAAGAAACGACAGAATGAAGGGAGAATTACTTATGAAAGAAATGAACATGAATCTGGAACAATTCAATAAACATGTACAGGAAAGTGATAAACCCGTATTGGTAGAATTCTGGGCGCCCTGGTGTGTATATTGCCGCCGCATTGCGCCTGCTTATGATAAAATCGCAGAACAGTATAGTGATAAACTGGTGGTTGGCAAAATCAATGTAGATGATGTGCCTGAAGCAGCCCAGAAGGAAAAAATCGAAGCAATTCCTGCACTGTTGCTTTATAAAGGTGGCGAAGTGGTAGACTCTATCGTTGCTCCTGACTCCAAGGCGAGAATCGAAGAATTTATCGAAAAGAACCTGTAAGGAGGCTGGCAGTATGGAACATATTTACGATGTGATCATTATCGGCGGTGGCCCCGGCGGATATACTGCTGCACTATATACTGCAAGAGCAGGGCTGGACATGCTTCTGCTGGAAAAACTTTCTGCAGGCGGACAGATGGCACTGACTTCCCAGATCGACAATTACCCCGGTTTTGAAAATGGTGTGGATGGTTTTGAACTGGCAGAAAAAATGCAGGCAGGGGCAGAACGATTTGGTGCAAAAACAGAACTGGCAGAAGTATATTCTGTCAAACTGGAGGGTAAAATCAAAGAAATCGATACCAGTGAAGGCGTTTTTTATGGGAAAACTGTGGTGATTTCTACAGGTGCTTCTCCCAGAGAACTGGGTCTGGAAAAAGAACAGCAGCTGGTAGGCAGAGGTGTCAATTACTGTGCAGCCTGTGATGGTATGTTTTACAGAGGGAAAACAGTTGTGGTAGTCGGCGGCGGCAACAGTGCAGCGGCAGATGCCATGCTGCTTTCCAGAATCTGTGAAAAGGTCATTATTGTCCATCGCAGAGATACATTAAGGGCAACAAAAATTTACCACGAACCTTTGATGCAGGCTGAAAATGTGGAATTCTGCTGGGACAGCGTCCTCACAGAACTGCAGTATGATGATAAATTTACAGGTGTACGCCTGAAAAATGTGAAAACAGGAGAAGAAACAGATCTTCCCTGCGATGGTGTGTTTATCAGTGTGGGCAGAAAGCCTGTAACGGAATTTCTGGCTGGACAGTTGGAGCTGGATCAGGCTGGATATATCCTTGCAGATGAATCCACAAGAACAAATCTTGCAGGTGTATTTGCCGTAGGCGATGTCAGAACAAAGGTATTGCGTCAGGTAGTGACAGCGGTGGCTGACGGCGCAATGGCTTCTCATTATATCGATGAATATCTGGCAGAGCAGATGTAATTAAAATTTGAAAGAAGGTGGATCCTATGGGATTTTTAAAAGGTAAAACAGCAATTATCACAGGCGGCGGCCGTGCGATGTTACAGGATGGCAGTTGTGGTTCCATTGGTTATGGCATTGCAACAGCTTATGCTAAAGAAGGTGCGAATCTGGTCATCACAGGCAGAAATATGCAGAAACTGCTGGATGCAAAGGAAGAACTGGAAAGATTATATGGCATTCAGGTTCTGCCTGTGCAGGCGGATGTTTCTGCAGGAGCAGATAATGAGGCTATCGTAAAAAATGTGATCGATCAGGCTATTGAGGCTTTTGGAGAGATTCATGTGCTGATCAATAATGCGCAGGCATCTGCCTCCGGTGTCTGTCTGGCGGAGAAAACAACAGAACAGTTTGATCTGGCGATTTATTCCGGTCTGTATGCAACTTTCTATTACATGAAAGCATGCTATCCTTATCTGGCAAAAACAAAAGGAACAGTGATCAACTTTGCTTCCGGTGCAGGTCTGTTTGGCAATGTGGGACAGAGTTCCTATGCGGCTGCAAAAGAAGGTATCCGTGGTATGAGCCGCGTTGCTGCAACAGAATGGGGCAAAGACGGCATCAATGTGAATGTGGTATGTCCTCTGGCATGGACAGCACAGCTGGAAAACTGGGCAAATCAGTATCCTGAGGCTTTCAAGGCGAATGTGCAGATGCCCCCTATGGGTCATTATGGCGATGTGGAAAAAGAAATTGGCAGAGCCTGTGTGGCATTGGCTTCTCCAGATCTGAAATATATGACAGGGGAAACGATCACACTGGAAGGCGGTCTGGGCCTCAGACCATAAAAGAATGAAATAAGAAAGCGGCAGTAACAGAATTTTATGAAACATTTTATGGTTTTACTCCGGAGTTGAATTGATGTATGAAGAAAAGCAGTAAGATCAAAAACATAATATTTCTGATGACGCTGGTCTTACTGGTGGAACTGGTTCTTTCTCTGTTCGTCGGGAAATATCCTCTTTCTTTTGAGGGTCTGCTGGCAGGGGAAGAACAGGCGATGCGTGTATTCATGACTCTTCGTCTGCCCAGAACTTGTATGGCGGTTCTGGCTGGCTTTGGACTTGGTGTGGCAGGTATGGTATATCAGACGGTGTTCCGCAATCCTTTGGCATCCCCTGATATTATTGGTGTTTCCTCCGGGGCAAGTGCAGGGGCGGCCTTTGCCATCCTGTTTCTGACAGGCTCTGCCTTTGCAGTCATGGGAAGTGCTTTTCTGGGCAGTATGATCGCTGTTGCCCTTGTTCTGGCGCTGACTTCCATTGCACCTGAAAAGGGGAATGCATCCATCGTTCTGGCAGGGATTGCCATTCATTCTCTGGCACAGACCATTCTGATGGTACTGAAATTATCGGCAGACCCTGAAAAGGAACTGGCGTCTATTGAATACTGGATCATGGGCAGTCTGAATGGTATCACGCTTGATAAACTGCCTGTTCCTGTTGTGCTGTCTGTTCTTTGCATGATTGCGTTGTTCCTGTTACACAGACAGGTATTATTACTTTCTGTAGAGGAATCGGAAGCGGCATTGCTGGGGGGTTCTGTGGAAAAAATGCGCCTTTGCATCCTGCTTCTGGCGACACTGGTGGTTGCGGCAACAGTCAGCGTGACAGGCATCATCAGTTTTGTTGGCCTTCTGGCACCTCATTGTGCAAGACTCCTGACAAAAGATAATCGAATCCATTCCTTGTGGCTCAGCGGCCTGTTGGGTGGCAGTATTTTGTGTATGGCGGATATTCTGGCAAGAAGCGTGGTGGCCAGTGAATTGCCTGTCAGTGTGTTTACATCCTTGCTGGGGGCACCATTCCTCATCTGGTTGCTGTTGAGAAGGAGGGATGAAAATGTCTGAAAAACCAATTTTCTCTGCGGAACATATTTCTGCAGGTTATGGCAGAAAGGCTGTCATTCATGATATTTCTTTTTCTCTGGAACCTTGCACCCTGACGGCATTGATCGGTGCCAACGGCAGCGGTAAAACAACACTGATGAAATGTATTGCAAATCAGCTCAGTCATGGCGGAAAAAGCATCCTTCTGGGAGAATGTCTGGAGGATATGTCTGTAAAGGAATTAGCGAGAAAAGTCAGCTATATCCCTCAGAAAAGCGGCATTAAAATTTCTTTGCCTGTGCTGGATGTGGTGATGATGGGCTTCAATCCTGTCATGAAACTGATGCAAAGACCCTCCAGAGAACAGGAAAACAGAGCAAAAGCGGCGCTGGCGACCATCGGCCTTGGTGGATATGAAAATATTGATTACCTGACTTTGAGCGAAGGTCAGAAACAGCTGGTTTTTCTTGCAAGAACATTGATCGAAGATACCTCTCTTTTGCTGCTGGATGAACCTGACAGCGCCCTTGACCTGCAGAACAGATATCAGATCATGAAACACCTGAAAGAAATGGTGGCGGAAAGAGAACAGGCAGGCCTTTTGTGTCTGCATGATCCTATTCTGGCTTTACGTTTCTGTGAACAGCTAATTTTATTGAAAGATGGCTGTTGTGTCGGAGTTCTGCATCCTGCAGAAGATTCTCTGGAAAAAATGGAAGTGGCTTTGCAGGAAATATACGGAGATATTTCTCTGATCGAATGTACGGGCAAAAATGGGATGCGTCATCTGACGGTACTGTGGGAGGGATGACATGAGATCGGCAACCAGTATTTATTTATTCAAAGATGATGTTCGTTTCTTTGGGGAAGGCCCCTGCAGACTTCTTCGTGGGATTCAGGAATGCGGTTCTTTGCGGGCTGCGGCATTAAAAATGAATCTATCCTATTCGAAAGCGATCACAATGATCAATCGTGCGGAAGAAGCATTGGGATTTCCTCTGACAGAAAAACAGATCGGCGGCAAAGGCGGCGGTGGCAGCATTTTGACGGCGGAAGCACTTGCGTTCTTGGAAAAATATGAGGCATATCGGGAGGCTTGTTATGAAGCA
>JAFZDV010000200.1 GCA_017560955.1 Anaerotignum sp. | reverse complement strand
TCTTTGGAAGCACCAGCTTTGATTTCTGTGTTGGAGAAACGAACCAGTTCATAGATTGCGGAAACTGCGTCAGCTGTGTTGAAGTCATCATCCATAGCTGCTTCGAACTGATCTTTGTAACCGTTCAGTTCTGCTTCTTTCGCTGCTTCAGCTTCTGTCATTGCTGTATCAGCCACATTTTTGATATAGAAAGCCAGTTCTTTTCTTGCGTTTTTGATTCTTTCCAGACCGTTCTGGCAAGCTCTCATCAGTTCATCAGAGAAGTTGATGGGGCTTCTGTAGTGACCGTTCAGGATGAAGAAACGGATTACTTCATAAGGGAAGTGTTTTGCGATATCTCTTACTGTGAAGAAGTTGCCCAGGGATTTGGACATTTTTTCATTATCAACAGTAATGAAACCATTGTGCAGCCAGTATCTAGCGAATGTGCAGCCGTTTGCCGCTTCAGACTGAGCGATTTCGTTTTCATGGTGAGGGAAGATCAGGTCTTCGCCGCCAGCGTGGATATCGAATGTGTCGCCCAGGTGGTGTTTGGACATTACGGAACATTCAATGTGCCAGCCAGGTCTGCCTTCACCCCAAGGGGATGTCCAGCTGGGTTCGCCTTCTTTTCTGGGTTTCCACAGAACGAAGTCTGTAGAATTTTTCTTAGCATCATCCAGAGTTACACGTTCGGATGCACCTGCGATCAGTTCATCCAGATTTTTTCTGGACAGTTTGCCGTATTCAGGGAATGCTTTTGTATCGAAGTAAACTGTGCCTTTGTCTTCATAAGCAAAGCCTTTGTCGATCAGAGTCTGTACCATGGAGATGATACCATCCATTTCTTCTGTTACACGAGGGTGAACAGTTGCTCTTTTTACATTCAGGCCGTCAGCATCGCGGAAAGCTTCTTCAATGTATTTGTTGGAGATATCGGACATTGTTACGCCTTCTTTGTTTGCTCTGTTGATGATTTTATCATCTACGTCTGTGAAGTTCTGAACATATGTTACTTCATAGCCTTTGTATTCCATGTAACGTCTTACTGTATCGAATACAACGTAAGGTCTTGCGTTACCGATGTGGATGTAATCGTATACTGTGGGGCCGCAAACGTACATTTTTACTTTGCCTTCCTCCATAGGTACGAATTCTTCTTTCATTCTTGTCATTGTGTTATATAATTTCATGAAATATACACCTATCCTTTCTTTTCATTTTAGATATATCTCATGTGCAGTGCACAAAATTACCTAGATTATATTATAACATATCTTTTTTCAAATTACTGTAAAATTCTCATATTTTTCTGCAAAAACCCAAGTTTTCAGCAAAAATATCAGATTGCTCTTCTCTTTTCATGGCCTGTCAGTTTTTCAGGTGCAATAGGAGGGATACGAACACCATCCTTACGCACGATCATAACAGGAGAACCTACGGCTGTTACATTCTCTGGCAGATCCTGTGTCACAACAGAACCTGCACCGATCTTTGTATTTTTGCCGATGGTCACGGGGCCCAGTACGATCGTACCAGCACCGATCATTACATTATCTTCTACTGTCGGGTGGCGTTTGCCTTTCTGTTTACCAGTACCGCCCAGAGTCACCCCATGGAACAGCATGACATTATCGCCGATTTCTGCTGTTTCACCGATAACGATACCGGCACCGTGATCGATAAAGAAACGCTTGCCGATGGTCGCACCAGGGTGGATCTCAATGCCTGTCATAAAACGGGATACCTGTGAAACAAATCTCGCAGGTACCAGCAGCCCTTTTTCATACAGACTGTGCGCAATGCGGTGATTTACTACCGCCCAGAAACTGGGATACAGCAATACTTCAATGGCCCCTTTGAATGCGGGGTCTTTTTCTTTGATGACTTCAACGGATTCTTTCCAGAATTCCTTTAACATATCAAATCCCTCCAAAATATTGTTTTATTCAGTATTTTTTCTATCGCCCTGCTGCGTTATACAGAGGGCTTGATACACACAATATTTTTTCGGCAGTTTCCATGCAGGCGGCCAACCGCCTCGACATGTTTTCTTTCAGAAGCCATTTGGCTCACCTCCTTTTGAAATCTATTCGTATGATTGCCATGCAATCATACTCATGTGGTTGCTACGCAACCTCATTTTTGAATCATATCACATACCAAAATCCACAAGTGGTTTTGTCATGTTCTCTGCTTCAAAATAGCTTTCTCCGCTTTAAAACAAAAAACCGTCTTTACATTTCTGCAAAGACGGTATATATCCGCGGTTCCACTTTACTTAGACGGCAAATAAAACAAATGCCATCTCACCTCAATGACGATAACGCAGTCAGCGGAATAAGCTAATAGGACTGATCCATTCGCCTATTCAGTTCAGGAACGCACTTCATTCTTCCCATACCTGTAAACGGCTCCCACCCAATGTATCTTAAGGAGGCAACACCCAAACCCATGATTTTCATGAATCTCCGTCTTACCGCCTCTCACCAAGGCCGTTATTCTCTGTCAGGCGGATAAAGAATTACTCTTTTCCATCATAACCTTTTTCTTATTTTTCATTCAGCAGACATACTGCAGAAGCAGCGATGCCCAGCCCTGCGCCGGTAAAGCCCAGTCCTTCTTCTGTGGTTGCTTTTACATTCACCTGATCCACATCGATCTGAAGGGTTTCCGCAATGTTTTCACGCATTTTCTGAATGTGTGGTGCCATTTTGGGTTTCTGTGCAATGATCGTCGCATCGATATTGATTATACAGTATCCTTTTTCGGAAATCAAGTTCAAAACATGAGACAATAATTTCCTGCTGTCTGCCCCTTTGAACTGTGGGTCTGTATCAGGAAAATGTTTTCCGATATCCCCCATGGCAGCAGCACCCAGCAGCGCATCAGAAATCGCATGGAGCAGCACGTCTGCATCAGAATGACCCAGCAGCCCTTTTTCATAAGGAATATTTACGCCGCCAATGATACAATCTCTGCCTTCTACCAGTTTATGTACATCATAACCAGAACCGATTCGCATATTCTTCCTCTCCATTCTATTCCAACACAGGTTTTCTGTTTCTTATCTTGATTTTGGAAAACTATATCTGTTTTTTTTCGTTCTGTCAAGTGATTTTTGCAACACTATCCATGAAAAAGTGTTATACTGTAAAAAGAATCCTCTTCAGGAAAGGAGACCAAAATGAAATTCTCTGATCTGTTCGATGCAGATGGCATCTTTCTCAAAACGCAAAATTACATCCTTCGCCGCATTGCAGCCGAGGAAAAACCATATTATGAAGAACTGGCAAGGGCAGAACATCCTGAGATCCCATATACATCCAACGCACCTCTGGTCTGGGATGATCTGATATCTGAAGATGATCTGCTGACCTGTTCCATTTTACAGCGTGATACAGGGGTATTCTGCGGTTTCTGCCAGTTACAGCAGATTGTCTCCTCTGCTCCTGAACTGGGCATCGACCTGCTGCCGATTTATCAGCACAGCGGTATTGCCGCAGAAGTACTTCCACCTTTTCTGGAACAGGCAAAAAAATTGCTGCAGAACGATTATTTTTACAGCAAAATCAAAAAAGTAAACATCCCAAGCCAGAAACTGGCTGAAAAAATCGGCGGTATCTGTATAGGCGAAAAAAATCTTCTGCCTGCAGATTTTCCCGATTCATTAAGAACTATCGCAGAAAAAGAATTTCCTGATTTCTTTTATCTGGAATATGAATTTCATTAAAAAAGAGGCAACCACAGTTGCCTCTTTTTTATTTTTCATAATCAATGATCACTTTTTTACAGTCACCACATTTATACGCATATATCACTGTATTATTTCTTCCGGCCCCGTTTTCCAGAGATACACTGTCTTTCCCAAATTCCGACAACGCCGCCACCAGTTGTTTCTTTGGTGTCCAGTGAACGCCATCGCGGCACTGGATATATCCCTTTTCCATTTCTTTTTCACAATAAGGACATTTCATGAAAATCCCTCCTGTTACTCATCAAACTTGGAATATTTCCCTCTCCAGACTACATTCTGATAGTTTTCTTTGTCAGTATCCCCTTCTGTGCTGATGCAGAGGATACAGGAATTTTCGTCTAATTTCAGCATCTTTTTATATTCCGCCAGTTCTTCATCCAGAAGAAGATTCACCATAGCACCAAAAGCTGCTGCGCCGCTTTCTCCTGCCACAACGGCTGCATCGCCTTTCGCAGGCGCCGCCAGAACGCGCATACCATCCGCCGCCATATATTCAGGACAACGGATAAAGGCATCTGCATAGCCCTTCAGCACATCCCAGCCAATGTTACAGGGTTCACCACAGGCAAGACCAGCCATAATGGTATCCATATCACCTGTTACAACATGCAGTTTGCCATCATCTGCCTTTGCAGTCTGGTACAGACAGTCCGCTTTTGCAGGTTCTACAATAACAATCATAGGCTTTTCATCTGCATACAGGTTAGAGAAAAATCCTGTCATCGCCCCTGCCATACTGCCTACGCCAGCCTGCAGGAAAATATGTGTCGGCTTTTCAGGGATCTGTTCCATGATTTCATGCCCCATTGTGGTATAGCCCTGCATGATCCATCTGGGAATATCTTCATAGCCTTCCCATGCAGTATCCTGAACGACTACCCAGCCTTTTTCTTCCGCATTTTTCTGTGCCAGACGCACGGCATCGTCATAATTCATATCCATAATATCCGCCGTTGCCCCTTCTTTGCGGATATTTTCCAGACGCTCCATCGCATTGCCCTTTGGCATATAAACCACAGACTTCTGCCCCAGCTGATTCGCTGTCCATGCCACACCACGGCCATGGTTACCGTCTGTAGCTGTCACAAAAGTGATATCACCGATTTTTTCTTTTGTTTCTTTGGAAAGGATGCTTTCTGCAGAAAGTTCTGTAATATCCTTGCCTATTCTGCCGCCAATTTCATTGGCAATGGCATAACCTGCCCCCAGAACCTTAAAAGCATTCAAGCCAAAACGATAACTTTCATCTTTCAGAAAAATATTTTTCACGCCTGTTTTTTCTGCAAGTTTTTCCAGAGAAACCAGTGGCGTTTTTTCATAAACAGGAAATGTGCTGTGAAATCTGCGTGCTTTCGCCGCCTCCTCCACGCTGAATGCAGAAATATCTTCTCGGCGTTCTGCCGCTCTTGTATTCAGAACCAGATCAAAATCTTTCATTTGAACCCCTCCTTAGGAAAACGATTTCTTTTTTTTCATTTTCCTATATCCAATATTTTCTGTCAATTCTTTTTGAACGCAAAAAAAGAGAGCCTATTCAGACTCTCTTAAACTAGGGTAGCAGGATTCGAACCTGCGGATGACGGAATCAGAATCCGTTGCCTTACCACTTGGCGATACCCCATTATGGTAGCGGAGGAGGGACTTGAACCCCCGACACTGCGGGTATGAACCGCATGCTCTAGCCAACTGAGCTACTCCGCCATAAAAATGGAAGTTACAGGGCTCGAACCTGTGACCCTCTGCTTGTAAGGCAGATGCTCTCCCAGCTGAGCTAAACTTCCATATTTAGTTGTAAAAACTTATCGTTTCTACGAAACGACTCAGAAGGGGCTCGAACCCTCGACCTCCGGCGTGACAGGCCGGCACTCTAACCAACTGAGCTACTG